>NZ_NEWI01000203.1:0-3894 GCF_002135005.1 Halorubrum sp. SD612
GCCCCCGCCTTCCCCCGTGCCGACCTCGACCGACACGCTCCCGTTCGACAGCTCCACGCTCCAGTAGACGAGCCAGAGCCCCAGCCCGCTGCTGTGATACACCTGGCTCATGTCGTGGTCGCCGGTGAGCACGCCGGCCTCGACGGCCGGGATCGGCGGCAGGTCGTCCTCGACGACGAGCTCCGCGCCCGCCTCGGTGCGGCGGAGCCCGACCGTCACCGCCGGCGTCCCGTCGTCGCTGTGCTGGAACGGGTTCTCCAGGAGCTCGATCACCGCCGACCGGAGCTCGCAGCGCCCGTCGACGACGACCGGGTCGAGGCCGTCGACCGCGACCGATCCCTCCGGATACCGCTCGTCGACGGTTTCGACGGCCTCCTCGACCACGCTCCGCAGGTCGATCGCGTCGGTCTCCAGCCGGCCGGTGATCAGCTCGATGATCTCGCGTTCCTTCTCCGCCGTTTCGAGCAGCCCCTCGCCCACCCGCCGAATGACCGCCGTGTGATCCGTCGACTCGGGCACCTCCGCCTCGATGTCTTCGACCTTCCCGAGGACGATGTTGAGGTCGTTCCGGAGGTTGTGACGCAGGAGGTTGTCCATCACGACGAGCTGGCGCTCGCGCCGCCGCCGGTCCGTGACGTCCTTCGTGAACCCGGTGATCCGGACGACCTCGCCGTCCTCGACGATCGGCTCGCCCTGGACCCAGACGCACCGGTTGTAGTTCTCCGCCGCGTTCACTCGGTACTCCATGTCCACCGACGAGCCCGCCGAGAGGGCCTCCATCGCCTCCTCGACCGCGGGGCGGTCGTCCGGGTGGATCGCGTCGAGGAACGTCTCGGGGTCGCCGCGGACCTCGTCGATCGGAGTCCCGTAGATCTCCTCGTACGCGGGGTTCGCGAACAGCAGCTCCGACCAGTCGGCGTCGAACATCCACAGGACGTCGCTGGAGACCGCGGCGATCTCACGGAGGTGCGCGGTCGCCTCCTCGCGGTCGCGCTCGGCCCGGACGCGCTCGGTCACGTCCCGGGAGCTGATAACGAACCCGTCGAGCGCGTCGTCGGTGAGGTTCGACATCCGGCTCTCCAGCCACACCCACGACCCGTCGCGGGCCCGGTGTCGGTACTCGACGGTGACTTCGGTGAACCCGTCGGTCCGGATCGCCCCCTCGAAGGTGCGCCGCACGCGCTCCCGGTCGTCGGAGTGGACGTACTCGAAGGCGTTCGTGCCGACGAGCTCGTCCGGCTCGTAGCCCACGATCCGCTCGACGGCCGCGTTGGCGTAGGTGAAGGTTCCGCTCTCGTCTAAGAGCGCGACCTTGTCTTGGGCCTGATCGAGCAGGAGTCCGTACGGCTCGGACCGACTCATTCCCCTCACTCTCGTTCGCCTTGGTGTATAATGCTCCCGGCCGTTGGCCGTCGCGGTGCGGACGGTCGAAAACGGGCCCCGATCCCGGTCAGACGTGTTCCGCGAGGAACTCGACGATCTCGCGGTACGCCTCGATCCGGTTGTCGAGCTTCGCGAAGCCGTGCCCCTCGTCGTCGAAGATCAGCTTGCGAACCGGGACGCCCTGCTCGCGGGCCCGCTCGACGATCTGTTCGGCCTCGCCGACGGGCACCCGCGGGTCGTTCTCGCCGTGGAGGACGAAGAGGGGGGCCTCGATCCGCTCGATGTTGTTGATCGGCGAGACGGACTCGAGGAACTCGCGGTCCGCGTCGAGCGAGCCGTACTCGGCCTCGCGCAGCGAGCGCCGCCAGTCGCCGGTGTTCTCGAGGAACGTGACGAAGTTCGCGATGCCGACGATGTCGACGCCGGCGGCCCACAGCTCCGGGTACTCCGTCAGCGACGCCAGCACCATGAAGCCGCCGTAGGAGCCGCCCATCGCGACGACGCGATCGGGGTCGACCTCGGGGTGGTCGTGGAGCCAGCCGACCCCCTCTCGAATGTCCTTCACCGAGTCCATCCGATTTTCCACGTCGTCGAGCCCGGAGTACGCCTTCCCGTACCCCGAGGAGCCGCGGACGTTGGGCTCGAAGACGGCGTACCCGTTGTTCAGCAGGTACTGGGTGACCGAGGCGAAGGAGGGCCGCCGCTGCGACTCCGGTCCGCCGTGGATGTCGACGACGACCGGGTAGCCCGACTCCGGCGGCTCCGTCTCGGGGACGGAGAAGAACGCGGGGATCTCCCGCCCGTCGAACGTGGGGTAGTGGACCAGCTCGCGCTCGACGAACGTGTCCGACGGGACGCCCGCGGTCGAGGCCCGCGTCCAGCGCTCCGCCTCGCCCGTGGTCGCCTCCACGACGTAGACGTTCGCGTTGTGGGTGCTGCCCGTCGACGTCACCGCGAACCGGTCGCCCTCGGGGCCGAAGCTCACGCCGCCGGCGACCCCCCTCGGGAGCTCCGGCGTCGGGAACTCGTCGATCCGGTCGGGCGCGACGAGCTCGCCCGCGGTGAGTTCGGTGTAGCCGTCGACGTTCCGGGAGTAGACGAGCCGGCGGGACTCGAAGTCTATCGCGACGCCGTCGACGTTCCACTCGCCGCCGTCGGCGACGACGGCGAACTCGCCGCTCGCGAGGTCGAGCCGCTCCAGCCTGAGCGTGTCGCTCTCGCGGTCGGTGACGAGGTAGAGCCCGTCGCCGTCCGGACCCCACTCCGGACCGGCGTACCGGACGTCGCCGTCGTGGGGCGTGTGGTGCGTCAGGTCGCCGCTCGCGAGGTCGAGGGTGTACACGTCGTGGTCGAACGAGGAGTGCGCCTCGTGGACGATCAGGCGGTCGTCGCTCGGCGACCAGCCGGCCACGGAGAGCCAGCCGTCCCCCTCGTGGACGAGTTCGGCGTCGTTGCCGGTCTCCTCGCGGCCCTGAACGTACACGTCGAAGACGGCCTCGTCGCGGCGGTTCGACGCGAACGCGAACCGGTCGCCCGAGGAGTCCCAGCCGCCCCACCGGTGTTTCGCCTCGGGGCGCGCCGTCAGGTCCGTGATCGCGCCCGACTCGTAGTCGAGCCGGTACAGCTGCGCCCGCTCGTTACCCCCCTCGTCCATGCCGAAGACGGCCTCGTGGCGCTCCGGCGAGGAGTCCACGAAGGAGACGGACTCCTCGAAGAAGGTGTGCTGTTCGGGCCACGACTCGGGCTCGCGGACCGACCACACCTGCCCGGTGCCGGTCGTGTCGAGCAGGAAGGAGAGCCGGCCGTCGGGGCCGAGGTCGGCGCCGCCCGCGTTCCGCACGTTGAGGTAGCGTTCGATGTCGTACTGTCGCATGCCACTCGGTTCCGCACGTGTCGTGAAACCGTTTCGGGTGGCGGAGCCGCTCCGCGTCGCTCCGCCGGTCCGACTTCGGTGCGTCCTCGCCGCCCCGACTCCCGCCCGGATGCCGTGTCTTTTTACCGGCGCCCCCCGTGCGGTCGGCGTATGCGCGTCGCGTTCGCCTCGCTCTTCGCTCCCGGACACGGGGAGACCCCGGCGCGAACGCGAACCCTGCGGACCGCTCGCGCCCTCGCCGTCCGCGGCCACGACGTCGTCTGGCTCTGCGCGCGCTGGTGGGGCGGCGACCACGACGTCTTCGAGGAGGACGGGATCGAGTACCGGTCGGTCACCGTCGAGCCCGCGCCCGCCGCGTTCGCGGCGCGGCTGCCGACGGCGCTCCGGCGCGTCGGCCCCGACGTCGTCCACGCGGTCAACAGCCCGCCGACGCCGGCGCTCGCCGCCACGGTCGGGGGGTCGCTCTCGCGGGCGCCGGTCGTCGTCGACTGGTGGCGCGACCACCCGGCGGACGCCCGCCGGTGGTACCGGCCGCTCGCGCGGCGCGCGGACGCGGTCGCGACCCCCTCGCGGACCACCAAGACGCGCCGCCGACCCACCGCCCCCGCGGCCTCCTCCGCCCTCCCCGCCGCCCCCCG
>NZ_NEWI01000204.1:0-3887 GCF_002135005.1 Halorubrum sp. SD612
GAAGTACGAGGAGCAGGACCGCTACCTGACCCGCGCCGAGGCCGACGCGATCGCGGGCGCCGCCGACGTCGACGCCCTCGAATCGCTCGCGCTCGACGTGAACCGCGTCGTCACCGAGCGCGCCGAGGCCGCCGGCTTCGTCCACGAGGACGGGAAGATCGAGTGCCTCTACGCCGACGGCGAGCTGCGCGTCGCCGACGTGGTCGGCACCTTCGACGAGAACCGGTTCTCCTACGGCGGCCGGGGGGTCTCGAAGGAGGTCGTCCGCCAGTGGTACAAGGCGAACGACCCCGACTGGGTCGCGGCCGTGAAGGAGGCGAAGGAGTCGGTCGCGGGCCGCGACATCGACGACTGGCGCGAGCTCTGCGACGAGTCCCCCGACCCCCTTCCGCCCGCGGTCGTCGAGGCGGTCTCCGAGATGTACGCGGCGGGGACGAACGCCTACACCGGCCGCGAGTGGTTCGACGTTCCGGGGATCGAGGCGGCGCTCGACGCTGTCGACGCGCCGTAGGCCCGGACCGGCGAATCCGCGGCGAGCCGCCGTCAAACCCTCACGATCGACGAAACGCGAGGGAACCTCTTTACCGCCGACGCGCGTTGTTCCGCGCATGACCACCGACGCAGACTTCGGGGAACGGCTGGAGACCCGGACCGTCGCGTATCTCGACCGAATCGACGACTGCGTCGCGCTCCTCCCGCGAGCGCTCGATGCGTACGCGACCGACGGCGCGTTCGACGAGACGGCCGACGAGATCGCCGCGGTCGAAAGCGAGTGCGACGACCTCGTCCGCGGGCTCACGGCGCTCATCACCGAGGCCGGCCCGGACGACATCGGCCTGTTGAACACGCGGATCAACTTCAACGAGTCCGCGCTGCTCGACTTCTACAACGAGCTCGACGTGGTCGCGAACCACACCGAGCGGATCGTCCAGGAGGTGGCGATGATGCGCCCCGCGGCCGGCGTCGAGCCGTTCGACGACATGCGCGAGATGGCCGAGCGGATCGCCGAGATGACGGTCGTCCTCGCCGACGTCGTCGAGGGGTTCGTCAGGGGGCTCGCCCACGCCGACGCCACGGAGACGCTCGCCGAGGGGATCGAGGCGATCCGCGCGCTCGAAAGCGAGTGCGACGAGCTCCGCAACGACGCCATCGAGACGGCGTTCGCCGACGACGCGATCGACCAGCCGCTCGTCTACCGCGAGCTCGCGGTCCTGTCGGACGAGCTGGCGAACACGATCGAGGACCTCACCGACCGGATCGTCGTTATCGCGAGCAAGGAGCCGGGGATCGTCACGGACGCGGACGGCGAGTAGCGCGCGACGCGTCGGTCGCGGCGCCGCTACCCTCCGGGCCGCCACCGA
The DNA here is from genome assembly GCF_002135005.1 of Halorubrum sp. SD612. Lineage (NCBI taxonomy): Archaea > Methanobacteriati > Methanobacteriota > Halobacteria > Halobacteriales > Haloferacaceae > Halorubrum > Halorubrum sp. SD612. The sequence goes on from NZ_NEWI01000204.1 coordinate 1,362, forward strand.
CCGCCGATCTCCTCGCGGGGGTAGTCCTGATACGTGCCGTCGAGGTACGTGGTGACGCGGCCGTCCTCCTCGCTGAGCGTGATCGCCCACAGGACGTTCTGCCGGAGCGACGTCTCCAGGGCGCTCATGTGTTTGGTCCCCATCCAGTCGGGGTACTCGAGCTCCGCGACTCCCGGCACCTCCGCGTGGTGAGGGCTTCGGACTCGGACCATCTGTTGCTGGATCGTCCCGTCGCCCGTCACGACGATCGCGCCGTCGCGGCTGAACCCGACGTCCTCGGCGACCCGCCGAAACGCCTCGGGCGAGTCGAGCACGATCTTACACCGGTCGGTCGGCCAGACGTTCTCTCCCAGCGGGTCGGTGTACGTCTCGAAGTCGGTCTCGGCGACGACGAGGAAGTACAGGCTCGGACCGCTCACGTACTGGTCGTCCCACTTGTCGAACTCCATGCTCAACGTCTCGGCCACGTATCGGATCCGGTCCATGAGATCCTGGCTGGTGGCGTACTTCTTCAACACCCGATCGAGTTCTTCCATTCGGCTCTACCGTCCGCAGGGGCGCTCGCGTGTTAAACGCTCGTCAGGCCGACTTCGCGGCGCGGCCGCCTACCGCCGCGCCCAGTCGAGCACCCGCTCGTAGAAGGGGTCGGAGGCGAGCGCGTCGGCGTCGCCGACGAGCGTCAGCTGCTTTTTCGCCCGGGTGAGCGCGACGTTTATCCGGCGGTGGTCCTCGAAGATGGGGCCGTCGAGGTCGCCGGTGGCGACGAACGAGACGAGGATGACCGCCTTCGAGGAGCCCTGGAAGCGGTCGACTGTGTCGACGGTCACCTCGGTCCGCCGGCCGATCTCCGCGACCTGCGCGCGGAACGGGGCGATGACGCCGATGTCGTCCGGGTCGACGCCGGCCGCGACGTAGGCGTCGACGACCGCCGCGACGCGCTCGGCCTCGCGGAGGTTCCGGTTGCCGTCGCGCTCCCCGTCGGGATCGACGAACCCCACGCCGCCCGTCAGCTCGGGCGCGGGCGCGTCGGGGGCGACGCCGAGGTCCGCGAGCGACTGCCCGGCCACCTCGGGCGTGGCGGGGCGGAGCGCGCCGTCGTAGAACTCCGCCGAGGCGAACGCCTGGATGCGCTGGCTCATCCGGTACTGGCGGTCGAGCATGACGCTCGCGTCCGGGTATCGCTCGATGAGCCGCTGGAACAGCGAGGTCTGAAGGTCGTTCTCCGCCCGGACGACGGGCGGGAGCTGCTCGTGGTCGCCGACGAGGACGAACCGGTCGGCGAGGTTGATCGCGGCGTGGGTCCCCGGCTCGGTGAGCTGGGAGGCCTCGTCGACGAGGGCCACGTCGAACTCGCACTCGCGCATGACCCGGGAGCCGCAGGTCGCGGTCGTGGCGGCGACGACGGGGGCGTCGCGCAGTTCCGCGGCCTTCGCGTTCGGCTCGCCGCGCCGGACGAGCCGCACGTCCCGCATGTCGTCGCGGACGCCGGTCTCCGTGCCCACCCTGAGCACGTCGTCGAACCCCTGGTCCCGGAGCGCCTCGAGGGCGTTGTCGACCGCGCGGTTCGTGAACGCCGACAGCAGCACCCGGTTCCCCTCCGCGACCAGCGCGCGGATCGCCCGGGCGATGGTGTACGTCTTCCCGGTGCCGGGCGGCCCGTGGATCAGCGCCAGGTCCTCGGCGTCGACCGCGAGCCCGACCGCCTCGTTCTGCGCCGCGTTGTTGTCGATGTACGCGTCGGGCGCGTCCGATTCGTCCGGGTCGCTCGGGCCGTCGGTCCCGGGGCTGCCGGACGGTCGGTCGCTCGGCGTCCGGAACGCCGGCTCCCGGCGGCCGAACAGCACGTCCTTGCGGTCGGGGTCGCCCTTCAGCACGGCGTCGTGGAGCGCCGTGAGCGAGCGGTCGACGGAGATCTCGGAGGGGTAGACGTCGAGGCGGCGCAGCTCGACCGGCTCGTCCGTCTCGACCACGACCTCGCCTTTCCCGAGTTCGGTGATCCGGCCGAGCTCCGCGTGGCCGGAGACCGGGTCGCCGTCGCTCGCGAGCGCCACGTCGCCCTCGCGCAGCTTCGAGACGGCGTCGCCGGGCTTCCGGGCCCGCAGCTCCCAGCGGGCGTCGTCGATCTCGGTCTGCGAGACGGGGTCGAGGTCGATCAGCGCGCGGTCGTCCGCGGCGCGCTCCTCCGGCGTCTGCTCCCACAGCTTCCGGTACTCGGCGTGGGTCTCGCGGCGCTCCTCCTCGAGGGCGGTATAAAAGCGGTCGAAGTAGTCGCGCTCCGCGTCGGGGATCGGCGTCCCGATCTGGCCCGCCTTCGACTCCTGGTCGAGCCGGCCCGAGACGACCATACAGGCGTCCTGCTCGAAGCAGTAGCTGCAGGTCGCGTCCGCCTCGTACCCCGTCGGCACCGTCGGGCGCTCGCCGGGGTCGTTGAGCGCGCGCCACTGCATCGGCGCGAGGGCGTTGCGCTCGCTCACGACGAACTCCAGGAAGCCGCGCCCGACCGTGAACTCCTTGGCGTGCGCCAGA
>NZ_NEWI01000205.1:0-3843 GCF_002135005.1 Halorubrum sp. SD612
CGCGAGGACGGGCTCCGGATCGACGGCGCGGTGTCGCCCGTCGGTGAGCGCGCGCGGCTCGACGCGGGCGTCGACCTCGCCGTCGATCCGGAGCCCGTCCTCGCGAATCCGCCGCATGTGCGGGTCGCGGCCGACGAGCGTCACGTCGTGGGCGCGCGCCAGCAGGCCGCCGACGAGGCTCCCGAGCGCGCCGGCGCCGTAGACGAGCACCTCCATACGTGCCCGCAGGCGGCCCGATTGAAAAGGGGTAACGGTGAGGACCGGCCGTCTCGGCCGACGGAGTCGACCCCGCTCGGCTTACCCTTTTAATCCGCTCCCGGTCAGCGGCACGACGACGTCCTCGTCGGGACCGATCTCGCCGCGCTCGCGGAGCGTCCGCAGCGCGGCGGGCGCGACCGCGCAGGTCGGTTCGGTGTAGAAGCCGGCCGCGTGGAGCCGGTCGAGTTCGCGGGTCGCGGCCGCCTCGGTGACCGCGAGCGCGTCGCCGCCGGTCGCGTCGATCGCCGCGCGGATCTCGCGGTCGCGGACCGGTTCGGCGATCTGGATCCCGTCCGCCGCCTCGTTGACTGCGCCGTCCGGATCCGCCGCCTCCGGACCGTGGAGCGCCCGGACGATCGGCGCGACGCCGGCCGCCTGCGCGCCGTAGAGGCGCGGGACGGAGTCGACCCAACCGGCCCGTTCGAGCCGCCGGAACCCGCGGTAGGCGCCGAGGAACAGCGTGCCGTGGCCGAGCGGCGTCACGACGGCGTCGGGGGCGTCCCAGCCGCGCTGAGACGCGATCTCGTACGCGACCGTTGCGGTCCCCTCGAAGAACGCCGGGTTCCACGCGTGGCTGGCGTACCAAGCGGGTTTCCCCTCGCCGAGCGCCGCGACGCACGCGTCCGTCACGTCCGCCCGGCTCCCCTCGATCCGGACCGGCTCGGCGCCGGCCCGCCGGATCGCCGTGAGCTTCGACGCCTTCGCGTCGGCCGGGACGTATATCTCGGCCGCGATCCCGGCGCGGGCCGCGTAGGTCGCGATCGCCGCGCCCGCGTTGCCGGAGGAGTCCTCGACGACGCGCTCGACGCCCAGCTCGCGGGCCCGGGTCAGCGTCGTCGTCGCGCCCCGATCCTTGAACGATCCGGTCGGGAAGACGTACTCCAGCTTGAACGACGCGTTCCACGGGGGAACGTCGACGCTCTCGGCCGCGCCCTCGTTTCTCCCGGCGTCGGCGTCGACGAGCGGCGTCATCCCCTCGCCGAGCGTCACGCGGTCGCGGGGGTCGTCGCCGACCGCGAGCAGGTCGGCGAACGCCCACAGCCCGTCGCGCGCGTCGGACGCCTCGGGATCGGGCGCCGCGCCCTCGGGCGTCGGCGGGTCCGCGAAGTCGAGGGGGGCGCCGCACCGACAGCGCCACCGGTCGCGGTACGTCTCGCCGCACTCGGGACAGCGGAGTGGGCGGGGACCAGGTGCCTTCGACGGGGGATCGGCAGGGGAGCCCATCAGTACTCGTCGACGTTGGTACCGACCGAGCAGACGTACTCGCCGGCGGCCACCTGCGGGAGCCGGCGGGTGCGCCAGAAGATCCCGTCCGCGTCGGCGGTGACGCGGCCCTCCAGGGCGCCGAAGGTGTCGGTCACCTCGAAGAGGACGTCGCCGGCGGCGACGCGCTCGCCGAGCTCGCGCTCGAAGCGGACCAGGCCGCCGGCCGGCGAGCCGTACTGGTCGAAGCCGCGGGCGCGCGTCTGCGATTCGAGGGCCGCGTCGCCGCCGAGGAACCCGTAGTGGCGGAGCACGTTGAACACGCCCTCGACGCCGCATCGGATGGACTCCTCGTCCCAGCCGACGCAGCCGCCGAGCTCGGGGTCGACAGTGGGGATGCCGTGTTCCGGGCCGGCCCGGGCGAGCTGGCCGTCCGGCCCCTTGATGTCGAGGACGTGGCCGCAGCCGAACGCCTTCGCGAGCTCCAAGCACTCCCCGTGGAGGCGGTGGCGGACGCCGCAGCGCACTCGGGTCTCGTTTATCATCCGGCTCGTCGACCCCTGATGCAGGTCGAGGATGTAGTCGGCGCGCTTGGCGACCTGGAACGTCTCGTAGGCGACCCGCTCGCTCGTCGAGCCGTCGGCGTCGCCCGGGTAGCCGCGGTTCATCTTGCGGTCGTCGACCGGGTTCCGGTGTTCCGCGGCCTGGAACGCGAAGTGGTTCACGATGCCGACGACGAGGACCGACCCGGACAGCTCGGCCGGGTCGAGCCGCGGGACGACGCGGTTGACGACGCCGAGCCCGTTCAGCTCGTCGCCGTCGCTCACCGCCTGTACGTACAGCGTCGGCCCGTCCGCAGCGCCGTTGATCGCGGCGACCGGCAGCCGGACGGGGCTCCCGTCCCGCATCTCCCCCACCTCGAGACGGCCCGTGTCCGTCTCGCCCGGAGAGGCGCGGGCCGTTCCCAGCGTTATCATTACGCGAAGGTGGGGCGGCCGGGACTTTATCGGTTCGGTCCGCGGCGATCCGACCGACGCAAGCTTTATCGCCGCTATCGCTCAATGAGAGGTACCACCAACCGCCGCGGCGCCGGTCCCCGTCAGCCACGACGACCGCCGCGGCGAGTCCCCATGAGCATCGACATCGACCCGCTGCGCGAGGCCGACGGGATCACCGTCACGGACCACATCGAGAACACGCAGTTCGAGGTGTACACCGATCGGCCGGTCGACCCGCGCCGGCGCCCCCAGTCCGACCACTACTTCCCGGTCGACGCCAGCGTCGCGGTCGAGACCGGATCGATCGAGATCCCGCGCGTCGCGGTCGTCGAGACGCGCGCCGGCGACGGGGAGCTACTCACTCACGGCGACTGCTACGCGATGCCCGACGGGACGTACCACGTCGGGATCAACCCGGCGCCGACGAAGCTGTACCTCACCTTCGACGCCGGGTTCTCCGTCTCCACGACGGACCGGACGACTCGGATCGACCTCGACGCCCCGAGCACGGTCGGGCTCGGGTTCCGGTCGCTCCACCAGACGCCGGCGGGGACGATCGCGACGCCGACGGACCCGGAGTCGCTGATGGACGCCGTCTCCCTGCTCGGCTCCGCGCTCCAGACGACGAGCCCGGAGCGGTCGTTCCCCACTCTGCGGGGTCACCCGCCGCTGATCGAGCCCGCGGAGGAGTTCCGCGTCCCGGAGCGTGTCGAACCCGTCGAGAGCGGGGTTCGGATCGTCGTCCCGCCCGAGTACCGGTACCTCTACCCCGTCGTCTCGCTGGCGTACTACTTCGCGGCCGACGTGGTTCCCGGCGACGCCCCGCGGATCGAGGGCGACGGCTGGACCTACCCGCTCGAACCGGGGTTCGAGGAGCGGACCGCGCGGGTGCTCCGACAGTCGTTCCACATGGACTGTCTCGCCCGCACGGAGGGGTTCTACCCGGTCGACCTCCACGAGCGCGAGACGACGGACCTCGACCTCGACTGGGAGCGGCTGTACGACCTCCCGCTCGCGGAGCGACTCGGCGAGTACCTCGACGTCCCCTTCGAGGATATCGAGCCCGAACTCCCACAGTGGACGCTGACGACGGACGTGCGCCCCGACCCAGAGAACGTGGAGATGCTCCCGTTCGTCGCCGGCGAGCTTTCGATCGTGCGCTCGCCCGAGACCGTCACCCCGGTCGAGGACGACGACGGCGGCGTCGGCTTCCTCGGCGGTCCGGACCGGAACCCGTCACCGGCGACGAGGCGAGCGCCCCCGGCCGGCCGCGGGCTCGACGCCGCCGAGTCCGTTCGCGGCGCCGCGAGCGCGGACGCCGCGGGCACGGGACCCGGAGACCCCGGCGCCCGCCCCCGCCCGGCCGCCTCCGCGCCCCGCCGCC
>NZ_NEWI01000206.1:0-3833 GCF_002135005.1 Halorubrum sp. SD612
CCCGCAGGGCGCGAGTCGCGCGCGCGAGGGACGCGGTGAGCGACGGGCGACCGGAGGGAGCCCGAGCGAACCGCGAGGCTGGGGAGGCGTGAGGTGCGGGTGCTGTGCGGTTGGGCGGGACTCAAAGGGGCAGCCGCGAGGCGGGCACAGGTGACGCAAGCACCGCAACGAGGGAGCGGAGCGAACGAGTGAGGAGCGCAGCGAGCGTGTGCCCGCCTCGCGGCTGGGGCTTTGGCGGTGTTCGCCGTCGATCCGCCAGCGACTATTTATAAGCGAGCGGCTGGGGCTTTGGCGGTGTTCGCCGTCGATCCGCCAGCGACCATTTATAAGCGAGCGGCCGGGGCTTTGGCGGTGTTCGCCGTCGATCCGCCAGCGACTATTTATAAGCAAGCGGCCGGGGCTTTGGCGGTGTTCGCCGTTGCGTCGCTGGTAGCGATTTATAAATAAGCGTCAAAAACGCAGTAAAACCACTCCTATCGCCACTCGTCGCGGGGCACGCAGTCGGACTCGCGGACCGTGATCCACCGGGTGGTCCGCTCGTCCGGGTCGACGTCCCGCTCGAAGAACGTCACTTCCCCGCCGTCACCGTCGTCGCCGTCGTCGGTCCGTTTACAGACGAGCTCCGGCGAGCCGTCGCGAACACGCGTGGGTGACGTGGACGTGGACATACGTCACGGTTCGCGCTCCGTCGGATAATAACTGTTGGTTTCGAACGGGTAAAAATAAACACTACAGCGGTAGTTAACCCCCGCCCGAAACGCCGCACTCAGCGGCGCACCGGCACGCCGCGCTCGTCGAGGTACGCCTTCGTCTCCTCGATGGAGTAGTCGCCGAAGTGGAAGATGGAGGCGGCGAGCCCGGCGTCGGCGTTCGCCTCGGTGAACACCTCGTACATGTCCTCGGGGCTCCCGCAGCCGGACGAGGCGATGAGGGGGGTCGAGACCGCCTCGCCGACCGCCTTCATCAGGGGAACGTCGTACCCGTCCTTCGTCCCGTCCTTGTCGATGGAGTTGACGAACAGCTCGCCGGCGCCGCGCTCCTCGGCCTCCTTCGCCCACGAGACGGCGTCGACGCCGGTCCCCTCGCGGCCGCCCTTCTTCGTGCACTCGAACCACACCGCCTCGCCGTCCTCGTCCTCGTAGAAGTGCTCGCCCTCGTCGTCGTATCGCCGCCGCGCGTCGACGGAGATGACGATACACTGCGAGCCGAACGCGGCCGCGCCCTCCTCGATGAGCTCGGGGCGTTCGAGGGCGCCGGTCGTGATCGACACCTTGTCCGCGCCGGCGCGCAGGGTCTCTTTGATGTCCGCTTTCGTCCGAATGCCGCCGCCGACCGTCAGCGGGATGAAACACTCGTCGGCGACCCGGTTGACCACGTCGAGCATCGTCTCGCGGCCGTCGGCGCTGGCGGTGATGTCGAGGAAGACGAACTCGTCGGCGCCCGCCTCGTTGTACTTCTTCGCGAGTTCGACCGGGTCGCCGGTGTACTCCAGGTTCTCGAAGTTGACGCCGGTGTACACCGCGGCGTCGCCCTCGTCGTCGAGGTCGACGTCGATACAGGGGATGATGCGCTTCGTGAGTCCCATTCGTTGTCGGAGCGTTGGCCGCGCCCCCGGTTAAAAGACGCGGGGCTCACTCGCCGGCGGCTCCGTCGCCCGCTCCGCCGTCGGACTCGCGCGCTCCGTCGCCGTCCGCTCCGCTCCGTCGGTCGTACTTCGCGACGGCGCGGTCCGCGCGCGTCGAGACGCCGTTCGGGTTCCGCGCCGGGCTCCGGTCGCGCCGCCGGGCGACGAGGCCGTCCGAGCTCCCGCCGGCGAGCCCGACGAGCACGTCGCGGCCCGTCGCGGCCCAGCGCGACGGCGTCGACTCGCCGCGGACCACGTCCTTCGCCGCGCCGACCGCGTCGCCGACCGCGTGCGACCCCGTCCGGAGCAGGACCGTCGGCCGCACGCCGTAGTTCTTCAGCAGTCGGTAGGCGAGCCCCCGGTACTTCCACCCCCACTCGTGCGCGCTGCGCCCGCCGTCGGCGGCGGTCGGGGTCGGGAGCTCCTTCCGCGCGGCCATCGCCGGCCGCCACGCCACCTCGCGGTCCATGCGTGCGAGCCGGTGGGCCGCGTCGCGCGCGCCGCCGACCCGGAGGTACTCGTCGAAGCCGTCGAGATCCCGCAGGGTGTCCCGGCGGAACGCGACGTTACCCCCCTCGAAATAGGTGACGTCTCGGCCCGCGATTCGGTTCCGCTCCGGCCCGGTCTCCGTCGGCTCGATCTCTGCCGGCTCGGCCTCACCTCGGCCGGTCGGCTCGGCCTCACCTCGGTCGGTCGGCTCGCCCCGCGGGATCGGCGTCACCGGTCCCGAGACCACGGGGGCCGCGTCGAGGCCGTCGGCGACCGCGTCGCGCCACCCCGGCCCGATCCGGTTGTCGTAGTCGACCAGCGCCACCGCGTCGCCCGTCGCCACCTCGACGCCGGCGTTGCGGGCGACGTTCACCGTGCGGTCGGAGATCTCGACCAGCACGTCGACGTCGTCGCGGTCGCGCACCATGCCGGTCGTGCCGTCGGCCGAGGGACCGTTGACGACGATCACCTCGGCGTCGGGGGCGTCGGCCGCCAACGCGTCGAGGCAGGCGGCCAACCGGTCCCGACCGTTCAGCGTCGGGACGACGACCGAGAGATCCATACGACTCGATATCGGGGCGAGGAGGTAAAAAGGACTGCGTGTGCGGTCGGTGCGGCCGAACCGGCGCCGAGCCGGCGCGGTCGTCGAGAACGGTGCGGGAGACGGTGAGCTACGGTGCGAAAGCCGCTCAGGTCGTCAGGTAGTACACCTGCTTGCGCGCGTCCTTGAAGCTGTACCGCGAGTCGACGAGGCCCTCCTCCTCGAGGCGGTTGAGCGCGTAGCGGACGGTGCGGTCGGGGAGCAGCGACTCCTCGGCGAGGCCGCCCTGCGAGAGGGGGGCGTCCCCCTCTAATACCTTCGCGACGAGCTTCGCGCTCGGGGGCAGATCGCGCAGGCGGTCGCGGTACTCGGTCTCGGACAGGCGGTCCTGGTCAGCGGTCTCCGCGGGACTGGTACTCATGTCTCACACGAATCCCGTGGGTAGTGGTAAAGGTTGGCTACATATAGGGGAAGTTGCCTGTGATAATATAATGTGTTAATATCACGTCTCGTCCGGCTATCATAGACGATCTATCAGGCAGGTTTTCCGACGCGGGGCCCTACCACGTCGCGTGATTCCGGAGTCCCACGTCGACATCCTCGAAGCCGAGTCGTACGCGCACTTCGCGACCGTCGGGCCGGACGGGCTGCCCCACGTCACGCCGGTCTGGGTCGACCACGAGGACCGCGAGCACGTCCTCGTGAACACCGCCCGCGGGCGGCGCAAGGAGCGGAACGTCCGCGCGAACCCGAAGGTCGGCGTCAGCGTGCTCGACCCCGACGACCCGTACCGGTACGTCTCCGTCCGCGGCGAGGCCGAACTGACCGAGGAGGGCGCCCGCGAGCACATCGACGAGCTCGCCCGTCGGTACTTCGGCGTCGACGAGTACCCGCACCACGACGAGGAGGAGGGCGCGCGGGTGATCGTCAAGGTTCCGGCCGAGAACGTCGCCACGAGCGGGTGACCGCGGAGGGTTCCTCGGCCGCTTCCGACCGCCCGCACGGACCGCGCCGCCGGACCGCATCCAGTACGGTTTTGTCGGTCCGGCGTCCATCACGGACAACGTGAAGGGACAGGACTGGTACCAGGCCGACGAGGTCGCCGAGGAGTACGACGACGTCCGGTTCTCCGGCGGGGGGCAGCTCATCGACCGCCGGGAGAAGGAGGCCGTCCTCGCC
>NZ_NEWI01000207.1:0-2139 GCF_002135005.1 Halorubrum sp. SD612
CCCCCTGACGGCGGCGTCGAACGCGCCCTCCTCGCCCCGGATGCGGTCGTTGCGCTCGGGGAGCCCGTCGACGGAGACGCCGGCGTACTTGAGCCCGGCCGCCTTCAGCTCCCGGGCCCGCTCGCGGGTGAGGAGGGTCCCGTTCGTCGAGAGGACCGGCCGGATCCCGCTGTCGTCGGCGTACGCGATCAGCTCGGCGAGGTCCTCCCGGACGAGTGGCTCGCCGCCGGAGAAGAGGAGGACGGGGACGCCGAACTCGGCGAGGTCGTCGATCAGGGCCTTCCCCTCGGCGGTCGACAGCTCGTTCGGAGCGCCCTCCGTGTCCGCGCCGGCGTAGCAGTGCTCGCAGTAGAGGTTACACCGCTTCGTGGTGTTCCAGACGACGACGGGGCGTCGCTGTTTCTCGTCCGTGATCTGGGGCTTCTTCGACCCGTCGGCGGCGTCGTAGCGGAGCCCGTCGCTCTCGGCGTCGAGCCCGCAGAGCAGCTTGCTGACGGAGATCATCGCGACCCCTCCGCGTCGTCGGCGTCGGCCGCGGGGGCGCCGCCGGACGCGGCCGTCGGCGTCCCCTCGGTCTCCTCGTAGACGCGCGGTTCGTCGGCGTCGTCGACGTCGTCGGGCGCCGCCGAATCGCCCGCCCCCTCGTCGTCTCCCGCGAGCGACTCGGCGGAGTACCGGGACACCTCCGCGGCCGGACACACCCACACGTCGCGGGCGTACCACGCGAACAGCTTGCTCGCCTCCTCGTGCGCGACGTCGGGCGTCGGCGCGGCGACGGTGCCGACGTGGCGGAGCGGGTCCGACTCCTCCTCGCGGACGAACACCTCGAACCGGCGACCGTCGGCCGACCGGGGGCCGTTCGCGCCCTCGCTACGGTCCGTCTTCTCGACCATACCCCCGATACGGACGGTCTCCCGAACGGGGTTTCGCGCGTTCTCACGGCCGCGAAATGCGCCCGAACAGGTTCGGCCGCGGAGCGCGGCGCGGTCACTGAGGAGCGCCGCGAGCCCGAGCGACGTGCGCGCCGCTACCGGATCGGAGAGATGCGAGGACCGCTAGCGGCGCGATCCCGCGTGAGAACGGCCGGTCACCGCAGGAGAGAGCCGATCAGATGACGCGGTTCTGCAGGTAGTCGAGGTGTTTCGCGTTGTAGACGATCTTGACCTCGTCGGTGGCCGGGCTGCCGATACAGGTGAGGCGGACGTTCTTCTCCTCGACCTCCTCGTCGGAGAGGATCTGCTGCATGTCCATCTCGATGTCGCCCTTCTTGACGATGGACGCGCAGTTCGCGCAGGCGCCGGCGCGGCACGAGAAGGGCCAGTCGTAGCCCTGCGCCTCGGCCGATTCGAGGATGTACTCGCCCTGGTTCACTTCGAGGGTACCGTAGTCTTCCTCGTCGAGGCCGGCGTCGGCCGCCTCCTCGAAGAGGTCGTCGTCGTCCATCGACCAGCCGTGGTCGTCGAGCACTTCGTAGTTGAGGTATTCTACTGTGGGCATCACCTGCCGGTTTGTTGCCCACCTCATTAGGCTTTGCTGTTCCCCAGCCGACGCCCCCGAGACGCGTGCCGGACGGGCGAACACGTTCGGCGCTTCTCGGCGACGGCGATGCGTCGCGGAGCGTCCCGCTGCCGGCCCCCCGCCGCCCGGATCCGACCGCGACGGGTCGCGTGACAGCTCGATATCACGACTGATACGGGGTGAGTAACAATAAATAGCGTACGGCGCCCACGACGTACCGATGGAGGAGTCCGTCGTCGCCGACTTCGTCGGCCGCGTCCACGCGGCGAGCATCGGAACCGACGAGCCGGTGACGGGCCGCGTCCTGCTGAGCCAGCGGCGGTTAGTGATCGCGACGGACGGCGGGAAGGAGACGGTCCCGCTCTCGCGGGTGTTCGACGTCGTCGTCGGGAGCGTCCCGGGCGACCTGCGCTCGTTTTTCAGCGACAGCGTCACCGTCGCGTACGAGCGCGACGGGTCGCGGCGCTCGGCGCTCGTGGAGGGCGAACCGGACGACATGGACAAGTTCGTCAGGCTCCTGTTCAAGGCCCTGTTGCGGAACGTCACCGTCACGGTGCGTCACCCGGCGAAGGTCGGCGGCCGCGTCACGGACGCGACCGACCACCGTGCCTCGGTGTCGGT
>NZ_NEWI01000207.1:2149-3779 GCF_002135005.1 Halorubrum sp. SD612
GGCGGGGACGGTACCGCGCACGGTGCGGCACCCGGGGGAGGTCGCGGGCCGGGGCACGGCGGCGACCGACCGCGGTCCCGGGGGGCGGGGGGGGCCGGGCGAGTTACAGTTCGAGGACTGCCCCGACCCGTTCGCCGTCGACCTCTCCGCCGTGATCGACTACGAGCGGACCGACCGCACCCTCGGCGGGAAGAAGCGCCCCGCGCTCGTGTTCCGGCACGTCCTCGACGGGCGGACGGTCACGTCGATCGCGACCGTCCCGAACGAGCGCGCCCTCAACGTCCTCGGCCGGTACATCAAGATCGAGTACGACGAGGCGATGGAGGAGCTCGACTCCTTCGACCCGACCGAAGAGCAGCTGGAGATCCTCGTCTCCATCTACTCGGCCGGCGGCGAGGCGAATATCGCCGACGTGATCACCGGCGACGTCGCGCAGACGTCGATGATCCTCGACACGCTCCGCGAGGCCGACCTCGTCGCGGACGGCGAGAGCGGGACCACGCTCACCCGGAAGGGACAGATGATCGTGAGCAGCTACCTCGAATCCGTCAACGCCTGACGGACGGCCGCCGCGGTTCGAGGCCGCGGCGCGTCAGCCGAACGCGGGGCGTCCGAAGCGAGCGCCGGCCCGCCGCTCGGGGGAAGTTTCATGCTCCTGTAACCGTAGGTGTCTCTCATGCAAGAGAGAGACCACCGCGGCGGCGAGACGCCGCTCGACGCCGTGGCCCACGAGCGGGGAATCGACGCGCCCGGCGGGACGGGAGCAGCGGACTCCCCCGGGCGCGGGAGCCCCCCGAGCGACGCTGCCGGTTCGGGGCCGCGAACCGCCCGCGTGCCGGCCGACCACGCCCACGACACGTTCTCGGTCGAGGGGATAGACACCGACCGCCGCGAGGGGGTGCTGGAGGCGGTCCTGCGCGACGTCGACGGCGTCAGCGCCGCCTCGGCGACGCGGCGCAACGGGACGGTCGGCGTCCACCACGACCCGTCGCTGACGCGCGGCGCGATCCGCGAGGTGTTGGCGGAGTGCGGGCTCGTCGTCGCGCCCGGCGACGAGGCGTTCGAGGCGCGCCGCGCCTCGCAGTTCGCGTCGGCCCGGGTCGCGGTCGCGGTCCTCTTCGGCCTGATGGTCGCGACGCCGTACATCGCGGTGTTGTACCCGACCCGCGTCGAGTGGCTGTTCTACGACCCCGTCACCGTCCAGTACCTCCAGTCGATCCTCGACTCGCAGATGACGACGCACTTCTTCGTCAACCTCGGCGCGCTCTCCGGGATCGCGTTCCTCGTCGCCTGCGGCCCCGCGATCAGGCGCGCGGCCGCGGCGGTGCGCGACGGCGAGTTCACCAACGAAGTCGCGTTCGTCGGCGGCGTCGCCGCGCTGTACGGATACAGCACGCTGGCCGCGTTCACCGGCCTGGACGGCGCGGTCCACTACGACCTCGTCGCGTACGCGGTCGTCGTCGCCACGCTCTGGACGCAGTTCGGCGTCACGGACGCGGCGTTCGACCCCGCGACGGACGAGGCGACCGACCCGGAGGAGGCTCCCGGCGTCGACGCGGACGAACCGGTCGCGATGACCGACGGCGGTCGCTGAGCCTGTCGCCCCCGCCGCCGACCCGCCGCGCCCTCC
>NZ_NEWI01000208.1:0-3769 GCF_002135005.1 Halorubrum sp. SD612
CGACCGCCCCGGCCGCGACGAGCGTCCGCGAGGAGACGACCCGCGAGAGCCGCCCGACGAGGACGCCCTGATTGACCGCGCCGAGGACGCCGACGTAGGTGAGCAGCAGCGCCGCGGCCGTCGCGTCGTAGCCGAACGCGTCCGCGACGTACGGGATGAACATCACCTGAACGCCCGCGAACGCGACGGCGACGACGAAGTACGCGACCGTCAACGGCCGGAGCGCCGCGGAGGCGAGCGCGTCGCGGAACTGGCCGACCGCGGTGGTGCGCCGGGTCGATCTCCCCTCCGTCTCCGCCACCGGGCGCGTCCGGGTCGGCTCTTCGAGGAAGGCGAAGCCGACGGCGACCGCGAGGAAGCTCATCCCCGCGGCCGCGAAGCTCGGGAGGGAGTAGGCGGTGGCCGGGACGACCGCCGGGAGGAGCGCGTCGGCGCGGGCGACGACCGCGTCGGCGGCGAGCAGCCCGCCGATCGCCGGGCCGAAGACGAACCCGAGCCCGAAGGCGGCGCCGATGAGCCCCAAGGCCCCGGCGCGCCGGTCGCGCGGCGTGATGTCGGCGACGTACGCCTGCGCGGCGGCGATGTTCCCGCCCATCGCGCCCGCGAGCGTCCGTGAGGCGAACAGCACCGCCAGCGCGGCGACGGGACCGAAGCGCGCGCCCGCCGGCCCGGCGTAGCCGAACGTCACCCACGCGACGCCGGCGGCGGCGAGCGACGCGAGGAGGACCGGACGGCGCCCGATCCGGTCGGAGAGCCGGCCGAGCGTGGGCGCCGCGAGGAACTGCGCGAGCGAGTAGGAGGCCGCGAGCAGCCCGATGAAGGCGTCGCTGACGCCGAAGGACCTGACGTAGAAGGGGAGGATCGGGATCACGATCCCGAAGCCGACGAGATCGATGAACACGACGCCGATCACGACCGCGAGCGCGCGCCGGGGGTTGGCGACGGCCGGGGATCGGTCGGGGCCCCCATCGGCATCGGGATCGTCCCCGGTCGACACGGCCGCGGCCTCCGGATGCGTCACGGTGGCGAAACGTCGCGCGGAGACTTAAACGGGCGCTACAGGTGCCGCTCGATGACGCGCTTCGCGGCCTGGCCCTTCTCCTTCCAGCCGTACCCCTCGTCGTACACGTGGCGCTTGGCGTCGACGAGCTCCTCCGGCGTCGACTCCTCGAAGCCGCCGCGGTCCCACGCCCCCGAGTTCCGGAGCCACTCGGCCACGTTCTCGCGGGTCTCCGGCCACGAGAGCCCGACCATCTCGTACCACGCCACCATCGCGAAGACGGCGTTGTCGTGACAGCCGGGGACGGAGCCGTGCTCGTAGACGGTCCGCATCGGCTCGCGGGTGGGCTCCGAGACGCGCTCCTTGAACTCCGCGGCGGTGAGCAGGCGGAGGCGGTCGCCGTCGTCGACGACGCGCTGGTCGCGCCGCAGCGCGCCGAGCGCGGCCTTGTGGAGTCCGCCCCACTCAGCCGGGACCGCGTCCCGCAGCGCCGCCTCGGGGAGGCCGTCCGGCTCCGCGGACAGCACCGACAGGAGGTCGGTGTACGCCTTCTCGACGGTCGGCCAGCTCACGCCCTCGAACTCGCAGTCGGCGTCGTGAAGGCTGTTCGTCGTCCGACAGCCGGGACACGGGTAGCGGAACGTCGGCACTGGATGGGTGTGAGCGGCCGCCGGTGTTATGGTTTTCGCGACGGTTCGGCGGGAGCGACGCGACGGAACCAGCACGGACGTTCGTGGGGTTCCGAAACGTTTACTCGCCGCCCCGCCCCGACTTCAGACGGTATGACAAAAGTGAGCGTCATCGGTGCGGCGGGGACCGTCGGAGCCGCGGCCGGCTACAACCTCGCGTTGCGCGACGTGGTCGACGAGCTCGTCTTCGTCGACATCCCGGACCAGCGCGAGACGACGATCGGACAGGCCGCCGACGCGAACCACGGCGTCGCCTACGACTCGAACACGACCGTCCGGCAGGGCGAGTACGAGGACACCGCCGGCTCGGACGTGGTCGTGATCACGGCCGGTATCCCGCGCAAGGAGGGCCAGACCCGGATCGATCTCGCCGGCGACAACGCGCCGATCATGGAGGACATCGGCGCCTCGATCGCCGAGCACAACGACGACTTCGTCACGGTCACCACCTCGAACCCGGTGGACCTGCTCAACCGCCACCTCTACGAGGCGGGCGACCGCGACCGCGGCAAGGTGGTCGGCTTCGGCGGGCGGCTCGACTCCGCGCGCTTCCGCTACGTCCTCTCCGAGCGCTTCGACGCGCCCGTCAAGAACGTCGAGGCGACGATCCTCGGCGAGCACGGCGACGCGCAGGCGCCCGTCTTCTCGAAGGTGCGCGTCGACGGCCGCGACCCCTCCTTCGACGCCGACGAGAAGGAGGAGATCCTCGCGGACCTCCAGGAGTCGGCGATGGACGTGATCAGCCGGAAGGGCGCCACCCAGTGGGGCCCCGCGACCGGCGTCGCGCACACCGTCGAAGCCATCCTCAACGACACCGGCGAGGTGCTCCCCTGCTCCGTCGTGCTCGACGGCGAGTACGGCTACGACGACACCGCGCTCGGCGTGCCCGCGAAGCTGGGCTCGGACGGCGTCGAGGAGGTCGTCGAGTGGGACCTCGACGAGTACGAGACCGAGCTGCTCGACGAGGCCGCGGAGAAGCTCTCCGAGCAGTACGAGAAGATCGCGTAGGGCCGTTCCGCGGCGATCGGTCGCCGTCACCACCGTCTTTTTATCGCTGCCGCGCCCTCGTCCGGGCATGGACCGCGCCGAGATCGACACCGACGACCTCCTGAAGGTCGTGTTGCTGCTCGTCATCGCGTGGCTTCTCCTGGAGATCGTCGGGGCCGTCCTCGATATCGCCTTCTGGCTGCTCGACGCGCTCCCGACGCTGATAGGGATCGCGCTCGTCGTCGTGATCGCCTTACACCTCACCGATCGGATCTGAGGCGGGCGGCGACGTGTTCAGCCTCAACGTTCCGCTGCCGCCCGCGGTCGACCGTCTCGCGACCGATCTCCACCCGAAACTGTCGGGGTTCGACCGCGTCCGCGAGCGTCGCACGCTCGTCTGTAAGCGGTTCGGGGTCGAAGACGTGCGGGACGAGGAAGACGAACGAGCAGACCGGGGAGACGCACCACCCCGGGAGGAGGCGCTCGACCGCCTCCGCGAGCGGCTTCGCCGGCCGCTCGCCGGGGTCGACCCCTTCGAGGTCGCCGTGACCGAAATCGACGTCTTCGACGCGCCGCGGTCGGGATCGCGGCCGGTGGTGTACTTGGCCGTCGAGAGCGAGGGACTGGTTCGGGTTCACCGGCGTCTCTGTGGCGCTTTCGGCGCCGTAGAGGGGATCGAGGGCGAGGCGTACGTGCCGCACGTTACCTTGGCTCGCGGTGGGAATCCGGAGCCGGGCGTCGTCGCCGACCTCGTCGACGCCGAGTTCGACCCGATCCGGTGGCGCGTCCACGCGCTCGACGTGTGGGACCCCGAGTATCGGGAGGTCGCGGCGAGCGTCGATTTATAAGTGATCGGTTGCCGGGTGTCGGTGACTACCGCCGAATCCCCAGCCGCTCGTTTTTAAATCGTTACTGCCGGATCGACAGCGACCACCTCCAAAGCCCCAGCCGCGAGGACTCGCGCACCTCGCTGTCGCCCGAAAATCGGAGATTTTCGGGATGTCGTCAGAATCCTTCGGATTCTGACTGCTAGCCAGAAATCTCTGATTTCTGGCGATGACGAGAGAGCTTCGCTCTCTCGAACCACGCGCTT
>NZ_NEWI01000209.1:0-3762 GCF_002135005.1 Halorubrum sp. SD612
TGGTCGAGTACATCGGCGACAGCCAGTACGGCGACGAGCTCGGCCCCGCGCTGCGCGAGCTCGAGGAGGCGGACAGCCTCATCGCGTTCGAACACGCGATCGACGCCGCGCTGTTGGCGTACGGCGACCGGCTCGGCACTATCCACCCGGTGTCGGTCACCCCGGTTATCTCCTACATCCTCGCGAAGGAGCGCGAGACGGAGAACATCCGGGCGATCGCCCGCGGCAAGGAGGCCGGCCTCTCGCCCGACGAGATCGAATCGGAGCTGGTGATAACATGAGCCAGGAGATAGCGGTCGTCGGCAGTCCGGAGTTCACGACCGGATTCCGCCTCGCCGGCGTTCGGGCGTTCGAGAACGTGCCGGACGACGAGAAGGACGAGAAGCTCGACGACGCCGTCGAGCGGACGCTCGACGACGAGGGCGTCGGCATCATCGTGATGCACGACGACGACCTCGACCACCTCTCGCGGGGGACCCGCGAGGCGGTCGAGGGCAGCATCGAACCGGTCCTCGTGACGCTTGGCGGCTCCGGCGCCGGGAGCGGCGGGCTGCGCGACCAGATCAAACGCGCCATCGGCATCGACCTGATGGAGGAAGACGACTAATATGAGCAAAGCAGACACAACCGACGCCGTCGAAGACAGCGGCGTCATCCAGAGCGTGAGCGGTCCGGTCGTGACCGCCCGCGATCTCAACGCCCGCATGAACGACGTCGTCTACGTCGGCGACGAAGGGCTCATGGGGGAAGTGATCGAGATCGAGGGCGACCTCACGACCGTTCAGGTGTACGAGGAGACCTCCGGCGTCGGCCCCGGCGAACCCGTGGAGAACACGGGCGAGCCGCTGTCGGTCGACCTCGGCCCGGGGATGCTGGACGCCATCTACGACGGCGTTCAGCGCCCCCTGGACGTGCTGGAGGGCAAGATGGGCAGTCCGTACCTCGACCGCGGGGTCGACGCGCCCGGCATCGACCTCGAAGAGGAGTGGGAGTTCGAGCCCGAGGTCGAGGAAGGCGACGTCGTCGAACCAGGCGACATCGTCGGCGTCGTCGAGGAGACGGTCACCATCGACCACAAGGTCATGGTGCCGCCGGACTACGAGGGCGGCGAAGTCGTCGCCGCCGAGGCCGGCAGCTTCGACGTCACCGAGACGGTCGTCGAACTGGACAACGGCGAGGAGGTCTCGATGCACCAGGAGTGGCCGGTGCGCGAGGCCCGCCCCGCCAACGACAAGAAGACGCCCCGGACGCCGCTGGTGTCCGGGCAGCGCATCCTCGACGGACTCTTCCCCATCGCGAAGGGCGGGACGGCCGCGATTCCCGGCCCGTTCGGCTCCGGGAAGACGGTCACGCAGCACCAGCTCGCGAAGTACGCCGACGCGGACATCATCGTCTACGTCGGCTGCGGCGAGCGCGGCAACGAGATGACCGAGGTCATCGAGGACTTCCCCGAGCTCGAGGACCCGGCCAACGGCAACCCGCTGATGGCCCGCACCTCGCTCATCGCGAACACCTCGAACATGCCGGTCGCGGCGCGTGAGTCCTGTATCTACACCGGGATCACGATCGCCGAGTACTACCGCGACATGGGGTACGACGTGGCGCTGATGGCCGACTCCACCTCGCGGTGGGCGGAGGCGATGCGCGAGATCTCCTCCCGGCTGGAGGAGATGCCCGGCGAGGAGGGGTACCCCGCGTACCTCGCCGCGCGCCTGGCGCAGTTCTACGAGCGCGCCGGCTACTTCGAGAACATCAACGGGACGGAGGGGTCCGTCTCGGCGATCGGCGCGGTGTCGCCGCCCGGCGGCGACTTCTCGGAGCCGGTCACGCAGAACACGCTGCGGATCGTGAAGACGTTCTGGGCGCTCGACGCGGACCTGGCGGAGCGGCGCCACTTCCCGTCGATCAACTGGAACGAGTCGTACTCGCTGTACAAGGACCAGCTCGACCCCTGGTTCGAGGACGAGGTCGCCGACGACTGGGCCGAGCGGCGCCAGTGGGCGGTCGACGTGCTCGACGAGGAGACGGAGCTGCAGGAGATCGTCCAGCTCGTCGGGAAGGACGCCCTGCCCGACGACCAGCAGCTCACCCTGGAGGTCGCGCGCTACCTGCGCGAGGCGTACCTCCAGCAGAACGCGTTCCACCCGGTCGACACGTTCTGTCCGCCGGAGAAGACGTACCTCATGCTGACGACGATCCAGACGTTCAACGACGAGGCGTTCGACGCGCTCGACGCCGGCGTCCCGGTCGAGGAGATCATCGACATCGAGTCGGCCCCGCGGATTAACCGTATCGGCGTCCAAGAGGACTACGAGGAGTACGTCGAGGATCTCAAGTCGGAGATCACCGAGGAGCTCCGGAGCCTCTACTGATCATGAAAGAGTATCAAACCATCACCGAGATCAGCGGCCCCCTCGTGTACGCCGAGGTCGACGAGGCGATCGGCTACGACGAGATCGTCGAGATCGAGACGGCACAGGGGGAGACGCTGCGCGGACAGGTGCTCGAATCCTCGGAGGACGTGGTCGCGATCCAGGTCTTCGAGGGCACCTCAGGCATCGACCGAGACGCGTCCGTTCGCTTCTTAGGCGAGACGATGAAGATGCCCGTCACCGAGGACCTCCTCGGGCGGGTGCTCGACGGCTCCGGCCGCCCGATCGACGACGGCCCGGAGATCGTTCCCGAGGAGCGACAGGACATCGTCGGCGCGGCGATCAACCCCTACTCCCGGGAGTACCCCGAGGAGTTCATCGAGACGGGTGTCTCCGCCATCGACGGGATGAACACCCTGGTTCGGGGTCAGAAGCTCCCGATCTTCTCCAGCTCCGGCCAGCCGCACAGCGAGCTGGCGATGCAGATCGCGCGGCAGGCCAGCGTGCCGGAGGAGGAGGGCGGCGACGACGAGGAGGGCTCCGAGTTCGCCGTCATCTTCGGCGCGATGGGGATCACCCAGGAGGAGGCCAACGAGTTCATGGAGGACTTCGAGCGCACCGGCGCACTGGAGCGCTCCGTGGTCTTCATGAACCTCGCGGACGACCCCGCCGTCGAGCGGACGGTCACGCCGCGGATGGTGCTCACCACGGCCGAGTACCTCGCCTTCGAGAAGGACTACCACGTCCTCGTCATCCTGACGGACATGACCAACTACTGCGAGGCGCTCCGCGAGATCGGGGCGGCCCGCGAGGAGGTGCCCGGCCGCCGCGGGTACCCCGGGTACATGTACACCGACCTGGCGCAGCTGTACGAGCGCGCGGGCCGGATCAAGGGCCGCGAGGGCTCGGTCACGCAGATCCCGATCCTCACGATGCCGGGCGACGACGACACTCACCCGATCCCGGACCTGACCGGGTACATCACGGAGGGGCAGATCTACGTCGACCCCGACCTCAACAGCCAGGGCCTCCAGCCGCCGATCAACGTCCTCCCCAGCCTGTCGCGGCTGATGGACGACGGGATCGGCGAGGGGCTCACCCGCGCCGACCACGCCGACGTGAAAGACCAGATGTTCGCGGCGTACGCGGAGGGTGAGGACCTCCGCGACCTCGTGAACATCGTCGGCCGGGAGGCGCTCTCGGAGCTCGACAACAAGTACCTCGACTTCGCGGACGCGTTCGAGTCCGAGTTCATCGACCAGGGCTTCGAGACGAACCGCGACATCGACGAGACGCTCTCGATCGGCTGGGACCTCCTCTCGATGCTGCCGAAGGACGCCCTCAACCGGATCGACGAGGAGTTCATCGAGGAGCACTACCGCGAGGACGA
>NZ_NEWI01000020.1:0-29603 GCF_002135005.1 Halorubrum sp. SD612
GGATCGGCCTCCACGTCTGCTACGGCGACTACTCGCGGATCTACCCCGAGATCAACGACTACCCGATCGACGAGTTCGACGTGGAGCTATGTAACGGCGACTTCGAGCAGATCCCGACGTTCACCGACCCCGAGTTCGAGCCCGACCTCGCGCTCGGCGTCGTCGACGCCCACACCGCCGAGGTCGAGCCGGTCGAGGAGATCAAAGCGAACATCCGACAGGGCCTCCGCGTCGTCCCGCCGGAGAAGCTCACGATCTCGCCCGACTGCGGGCTGAAGCTCCTCCCGCGCGACATCGCGTACGGCAAGACGGAGAACATGGTGACCGCGGTCCGCGAGGTCGAAGCGGAGATCGACGCCGGCGACATCGACCTCGACAACCCGCTCGCGGACGACTGAGGCGTCGTCGAGCGTTCGTCTCGGCACCGCTCCTGTGACTCTCGGTCCGCCCTTCGAGTCGGCGATACCCTCGCCTGTTCACTGCGGGCCGAACGCTGAATTCCCCCGCGCTAAGCCCGGTGCGAGATCGGCTGAGTCCGTTCGAGCACAGTTTCCGAGCGGCCGCTTTCCCCCCGAAAGCGGTCAGATCGAAGCCAAACGTTTCGTACAGAGACCACATACGACTCCGATCGTGAACACCGTTCGGCTGCTGGCGAACCCCGTCGTTCGATGGGCGATCGCGTTCCTTTACCTCGGCGCGTCGTTGACGTTGCTCATCGTGCTCGGAGACCTCCCGAGGCCGGATCAGATCGTGGTGACGATAACCTGTGTAATCGGCTTCTTCGTGGTTCCAATCGCGCTGAAGGGGTACGTGGATTCGGCGCCGGACCGGTACTGACAGACGCGATTCCGGGTATCCGAGCGGACTGGCCGTGGAGCGGCCGCGTTCGGTCGCAACTGCGCCACCGAACCCACGCCGCTATTTATAAAAGCTCGCCGCACCCACCGCCGACATGGACATCGGCGTGACGGTCGGTGACGACCTCGACCGCCTCGCAGCGTCGCCGGCGCGGTTCGACTTCTGCGAACTCGGCGTCGGCGAGCCGACGCTCGTGCCGGACGAGGTCGACCCCGGCCGCCTGACGGACGCGCTCGGCGGCCGCGACCTGCTCGTCCACCTGCCGTACAGCCAGCGACTGGCCAGCTACGTCCCCGAGGTGAACGACGCCATCGTCGACTACCAGCGCCGGCTCCTGACCGCGGCCGGCGACCTCGGCGCGGAGAAGGCGGTCCTCCACGCCACCTCCGCCGACCGCGACGACGTGGCGTTCCGCGAGACCGCGGCCGACCAGCTCCGGCGCCTCGCCGACGTCGGCCGCGAGGCGGGCGTCGAGGTCGTCGTCGAGAACGTCGGCCACCAGCACGCGGGGCTCCAGCTCTCGGTCCTCGGCGACCTCGCCCGCGAGACCGACACGCCGATCTGCTTCGACGTGGGCCACGCGTACATGGAGGGCGGCAACAAGGCGATCAGGCGGTTCCTCCGCAGCCACGGCGACCGGATCTCGCACCTCCACTGTCACGACGTGCGCCGCCGCGGCGACACCCACCTCCCGGTCGGGGCCGGCGAGGTCGACTACGACCTCGTCGCGTCCGAGCTCGACGGCTTCGGCGGGACGGTCGCGCTGGAGGTGTTCACCGACGATGCGGCGCTGCTCCTCGACTCGGCCGAGCGCGTCGCCGACCGCCTCGGCGCGTCCTTTTGACTTCGCGGCTCAGTTCGCTCCGCCGGCCGCGTCCTCGTCGTCCGCTCCGGGCGCGTCGTCGCTCGCGTCGGCCGCATCGCCGCTCGTCTCGGCCGCGTCGCCGTCGACCTGCTGTTTGATCGACTCCAGCTCGGACTCCACGTCGACCTCCGGCGGCTCGTCGGCGGCGTCACCGCTCGCATCGCCCTCACCGGGCGCCTCGTCGCCCGCGTCGTCGCTCTCGCCGGGTTCGGTCACGTCGATCCGGACGGGGTTCGCGCCGTCGCCTCGGTCGGACCGCTCCTCGGCGTCCCCTCGGCTCCGCGCGTTGCGGTCGCCGCCCAGCCGCCGGTCGCGCGCCGCGTCCGCCTCGCGGCGCCCCTCGTCGATGCGGGACTCGGTCTCCGCGGTGAGGTCGCGCGCGTCGGCGATGATCGAGCGCGAGGCGGCCTCCTCGGGGAGGTCGGCCTCCGAGAGCGCGGTCCGCAGCTCAGAGAGGGAGCGCGAGAGCCCGGCAGTCGCGCCGTCGCGCACGTCCGCGAGGCGGTCGCCCGCCCCCTCGGCGCCCTCGGCGACGCTCCGCCCCGGGTCCGCGAGCCGGAGCGTCCCCCGGAGCAGTTCGAGCGACTTGATCGTCGTCTCCAGCAGCGCGATGACCGTCGGGATGGTGTACTGCTCGGTGAACCGCACCAGCTCCGAGAGCCGCGGCGGCCGCGGGGGACCCCGGCGGTCGCGCTCGCTCTCCCGGAGGTCGGCCCGGAGCTCGCCCAGCACGTCCTCGAGCTCGTCGAGCCGCTCCTCGAGGTCGTCGTCGCGTCGGTCGCGGGAACTCATGCCACCTGCTACGGCGCGCGCGGATAAAAAGCCCGGCAGCGGTCGCGCCCGGCCCAGACCGGCCGCACCGCCGCCGGTCAGAAGGCCTCGCGCAGGAACGTCGGCCGCGGCGGGAAGAGTGCGCCGAGGTCGGCGGCGAGCCCCTCGCCGAAAGCGTCGTCGCCGACGTCCAGCGCGGCGTGCGCCCGGAGGTCGTCGACGCCGCGGTACCCGGCGTACAGCTGCGAGAGCGGGCCGATTCCCGCCGCTACGTCGGCGTCGTCCGGGCTTCCGGGGTCTCCGCCGGAGTCGACCCGCTCGGCGTCGATCTCGCCGCCCGCGACTGTCACCCGGATCGGTCGGTCGTGCCAGTCGACGAGCGGGTCGTCGACCGCGAGCGTGAACTCGGCGTCGAGATCCGGGTCGGGGGCCAGCTCTCGCAGCGCCGCAGGGACATCGACGAGCCGGAACATCGGTCCGGCGCGAACCTCCTCGGTCACCGCCCGCGGGTCGTCGACGCGGTCGAGGAGGCTCACGTCCGCGGGGAGGCGGAGCCGGACGCGCTCGACCTGCGAGTCGTGGTCCCGACAGAAGCGGAACACCTCGTCCCACGCGGACGGGTCGGCGACGGCGGCGTCGGAGACGACCATCGCCTTCCCGTCGCCGTCGTCGCGCTCGGTGAACGTGTACGACAGCAGCGCGCGGAGGTCGTCGTCCCGTCCGAGGCCGTAGACGAAGGGATCGGTCTGCCACCCGCGGAGGGTGTTCTCGCGCCACCACGCCGCCGTCCGCGCCATCGTGAAGTCGTACCGGTCCGCGGTCGCGGCGAGGAGGTCTGCCGCCGCCTCGTAGTCGCCCTCGTCGAGCCGCCGGAATTTCCCCGTTTCGTCACCTCCGTCAGTCGCGTCGGCCGCGAACGCCAACTGTTCCGGCGGCGTCTTCACCCACCGATATCGACTCACCGTCCCCCACCCGTACCGGCGGTAGAAGGGGTGTTCGAACGGCCACAGCACGGAGTACCGAATCTCGTCTTCCCGGTACTCCGTCAGCGACTCGCGGAGGAGCCGCTCGATGTGACCCTGGCGCCGGTGTTCCGGCGGGGAGGCGACCGCGGAGAGGCCGGCGGCGTCGCGGTCGCGCCCGCGGATCCGGAGCGTGAAGTCGTGGTGGCCGCACACCGCGACCGCCTCCTCGCCGTCGAACAGCCCCCGGTACTCGGCGAGGTGCTCGCGGTCGTCGTCGTCGGCCTCGGGGTCGTACGGCCCCTGCTCGGGAGAGAAGGCGTACCGCATGAACGCGCTGAACTCGTCCTCGCGCTTCTCCGGGAAGGGCCGGTAGTCGAGGTCGCCCATACGCCGTCGGCACCCGGGAGCCTGATAAGTGTTCCCGGCGCCTGCGTGTGGTTCTCACGCCACCGCCGCCCGCGGCCGGTCGCGCGGCCGGCTTAGTCGAACCGGCCGCGGCGGTACTGGACCGGCCACTCGACGTCCGCGCCGAGTTCGTGGGCGGCCTCTAGCGGCCAGTGCGGATGGCGGAGCAGCTCGCGGCCCAACGCCACGAGGTCGGCCCGCTCGTTCCGCACGAGGGCGTCGGCGTGGGTCGGCTCCGTGATCCCGCCGACCGCGGCGACGGGCACGTCAGTCCCCTCGCGGATCGCCTCGGCGTACGGCACCTGGTATCCCGGCCCCGCGCTCGGGAGCTCCTGGTCCGGGTGGATGCCGCCGCCGGAGACGTCTATCAGGTCGGCGCCGGCGTCGGCGAGGAGGGGGGCCAGCCGCACCGAGTCGTCCACGTCCCACGACTCGCGGTCGGGGAGCCAGTCGGTCGCGGAGATGCGGACGAAGACGGGTTTCCCGTCCGGCCAGACGTCGCGGACGGCCGCGACGACCTCGCGCAGGAGTCGCGTGCGGTCCTCGAAGCTTCCACCGTACTCGTCGTCGCGGTCGTTGGTGACGGGCGAGAGGAACTGGTGGAGGAGGTAGCCGTGGGCCGCGTGGACCTCCGCGACCTCGAACCCGACGTCGCGCGAGCGTTCCGCGGCGGCCGCGAACGCGTCGATCACCTCGTCGATCCCCGCCTCGTCCAGCCGGCGGGTGTCGGCGAGTCCGTCCTCGCCGACCTCCGCGTGGGGGTAGGGCTCGCCGGTCGCGGAGACGGTCTCCCACCCGTCCGCCTCGTCTCCCGGAATGGGGTCGCCCCCCTCGGCCGGCGGCCGGTGTGAGGCCTTCCGACCGGCGTGTGCCAGTTGGATCCCCGGCGCCGCACCCTGCGACCGGACGAACTCGACGATCGGTTCGATCGCCTCGGCGTGCTCGTCGGACCAGATCCCGAGGCAGTCCGGCGTGATCCGTCCGCGGGCCTCGACCGCGGTCGCCTCCGTCATCACGACTCCGGCGCCCCCGGCGGCGCGGGCGCCGAGGTGGACCCGGTGCCAGTCGGTGGCCAGGCCGTCGTCGGCGGAGTACTGACACATCGGCGACAGCATGATGCGGTTCCGGAACTCGGTGTCGCGAAGCGAAAGCGGCGTGAACAGCGTGTCGGTCACGGATCGGCGCACGACCGCCGCGACGTAAGGCCCTCCGATCCCCCGCCCGGATCGCCGCCGCTGGTTTAGGCCGACCGAAATCTATATGCCCGCCGCTCCCTGAGCGGGGTGTAATGACAACGGGAGACCGGATCGAGCCGGACGCCGAGCCGGCGACCGAGGAGCGACCGACGGTCGCCGCGACCCGCTGCTCGGAGGAACGGACCGTCTTCGCCGAACAGGGCAACACCGACGCGTGGATCGCGACCGACCTCACCGTCGATCTCGAACGGTAACGCGTCCTCAACGGCGCTCGACCGGCGCGGCGTCTCCTCCCGCCCAGCCCGTCGAGTTCACTCTTCCGAGCGGAGCGTCTCTCCGGTCGAACCGGCGGTCCGTGGCGTCGCAGCCGTTCCCGTGCCCCCTTCTTCCCTGCGCTGCGCGTCGGCGAGCGCGCGGATCCGGTCGAGGATCGCGTCGTATCGCCCGCGGTCGGATCCCTTCTCGAAGTAGGCGTCCGCGCCGGCGCCGAACGCCGCCGCCTCGCACTCCTCGCTCGGACACGTGCTGTGGAACACGACCGGGAGCGCCGGGTCGACCTCGCGCAACCGTTCGGTGAGGTCGACGCCGTGCCCGTCCGGGAGCCGCTGTTCGGTCACGACGCAGTCGACCGCGACCCGCTCGCCGCCGACCTCGATGCCGGTCTCGATGGCGTCGACCCCGTCGGCGAGGCGCTTCACGGACCGGACGTGGACGCGGTCCGTGATCCGCTCGGCGAACGTCTCGAAGAGCTCCGCGGAGCGGGCGTCGGGCTCGATCTGGAGGACGGCGATCGGCGCTTCGCGGTTCTCCTCGCTGACGGTCGTTTCGACTCGGTCGGTGGCTGCGGTCGTGTCCGCGTGTGTTTCGGACGGCGGTGTCTGGTCGGTCATGGGTTGTGGCGCTGGCGACGACTCGTCGAAGAATAACTTACTACGACGGTTGTAATCCTTCTACCAACAGTAGCCGCGGGAACGGTATAATAATTCCGCGATCACCGTTGTCACGCCCCTCAAACGCGATTATCCGGTAGTATTAGGTGAAAATTCCCGGACGTACGGAGGATTTCTCTCTCTGGGCCGCACGCGGCGCGACGCCGTGGGCGTGCGGCTCACGCCGGAGTGCCCGCTGACGGGATCGAGCGTCGCCGAAGGGCCCGTTACGGCGTCGAACGCCGCCGGCCGAGAGGCCTTAGGCGAACAGGTCGCGCGCCTCCCGGACCGCGTCGACCAGGGCGTCGACCTCCTCGACGGTGTTGTAGAAGTAGAAGGAGGCGCGCGCGGAGGCGGCGACGCCCATCTCGTCGTGGAGCGGCTGCGTACAGTGATCCCCGGCTCGGATCGCGACGCCGTAGTCGTTGAGGATGCTGGAGAGGTCGTGGGCGTGGACGCCGTCGACGTTGAACGCAACGAGGCCGCCGCGGTCGTCCCCGGGCGGGCCGTATATCTCGACGCCGCCGAGTTCGTCGAGTTCGTCGTAGGCGTACTCGGCCAGCAGGTCCTCGTGGGCCTCGATCCGGTCCATACCGATCGCTTCGACGTACTCGATCGCGGCCGCGAGGCCGATCCCCTGAGCGATGGAGGGGGTTCCGGCCTCGAACTTCCACGGCAGGTCCTCCCACGTGGAGTCCTCGAAGGAGACCCGCCGGATCATGTCCCCGCCGTAGAGGTACGGGCTCATCTCGTCGAGGATCTCCTCGCGACCGTAGAGGACGCCGATCCCGGTCGGGCCGCACATCTTGTGGCCGGAGAAGGCGAGGAAGTCGACGTCGAGCTCGTCGACGTCGACCGGGCGCGTCGGCACCGACTGCGCGGCGTCGGCGAAGACGTACGCGCCGTGATCGTGGGCCAGGTCGGCCAGCTCCCTGATCGGGTTCACGGTGCCGAGCGTGTTCGAGACGTGGACGACCGACACCATCTCGGTGTCGTCGTCGACGAGCTCCGCCGCGTGGTCCATGTCGAGCCGCCCCTCGTCGGTGACGTCGATGAAGCGCACGTCGGCGCCCGTCCGCTTGCCGATCTGCTGCCAGGTGACGAGCGAGGCGTGGTGTTCCATCTCGGAGAGGACGACGTTGTCGCCGGGGCCGAGCTCCTCCAGCCCCCAGGCGTACGCGACGAGGTTCATCGCCTCGGTCGTGTTCTTGGTGAAGACGATCTCCTCGCGGCCCGCCGCGCCGATGAAGTCGGCGACCGCGTCGTGGGCCTCCTCGTACGCGACGGAGGCCTCCTGGCTCAGCTGGTGGATCCCCCGGTGGACGTTCGCGTTGTAGCTCCGGTAGTAGTCGGAGATGGCGTCGACGACCGGGTCGGGCGTGTGCGAGGTCGCTGCGTTGTCGAGGTAGACCAGCGGGGTGTCGTCGCCCGCGCCCTCGCCGGCCGTCTCCGGGTCGCCGCCGACCTGCCGATCGAGGATCGGGAAATCGGCGCGGAGCGCCTCCACATCGAACGGGTACTGTTCGTGGACTCCCATTACCTGTTATCAGGCCCCGAGCACTAACACACCTTCGGTCCGGTACGTCTTGCGGGTATCGCAGACGCGCGATATCGGCCGGTCCGCGGCGGGGTACCCCCCGGATCCGCCCCGCGGCGACTTGCGCCTCGGACCGCCCGGCACCTCCTCGGACCCGCCCCCGCTCCGACGACTCCCGCGGCCGCCTACTCCCCCCAGTCCGGATTCGCCCGCGGCGGCGAGAAGATGTCGAAGCCGACGACCGGCTCGTCCGTCCGGTTCTCGGCCGCGTGCGGCTCGCCGCCGGGGATCACGTAGGTGTCGTCGGGACCGACGACGCGCTCCTCGCCGTCCGCGACGAACGTCAGCCGCCCGGCCGTGATCACGCCGACCTGCTCGTGCGGGTGGTCGTGTTCGGGCACCGTCTCGCCCGGTTCGATCTCGAACCGCTGGATGCTCACGTCGTCGCCGACGGCCCCCTGCGTGAGGAACACGCCGTCGACCGCCTCGACCGCCTCCGCGTCCGCGTCGGGTGCGACGTCCATACGGTCCCCCGCGACCCCGAGCCACCTAAATCCGCGGGCACGGGCAGTCGGCGCCGGGAGGGTCGGACCGCACCGTCGGCGTCTCCGACCCAGCCGCCGTCACGGGAACGGGTGGTACGGCCGGTCGAGCGCGGGCTCGAACCCCATCGACCGCGGCACCTCGCGGGCGCGGTCGCCGAAGAACGGGTCGCCGGTGAACAGCGGCTGTGCGCCCGGCACGAGCACCCGCGCGGCCTCGAAGCCCAGCGCAGCGAGGTCGCGGGTCGTCACCCGGGCGACGTACGGGTCGAGCCCGACGGCCTCGACGCGGTCGACGACGGCCGACAGCTCGGCCTCGCCCGTCAGCTCCGGCTCCCCGAGCCCCTCGGCCGAGACGGACGCGTCCGGGTCGAAGAACGCGGCCGTCTCCCCGGGCAGGTCGGCGTGGTGGCCGATCGCCGCCCCCTGCTCGTCGGCCGCGTCCCGCCCCATCGAGCGGAGCTCGGTCCAGTTCTGGAGCGCCTCAGCGAGCGCGCTCCGCGCCGCCGCGGCCGGGTCGAGGTCGGCGCCCGACCCCGCGGCGAACCGCGGCCAGTCGCCCTCACGGCTGACCCCGACCGCGACGACGGGCACGTCCACGTCGGTCGTGACGAGCAGCGGCGTCACCGACAGCGACTCTGCCCGCGCTCGCTTCTCCAGTTCGGCGAAGCCCGGGTCGTCGACGTCGAGCCCGAGCGGCTCCGTCGTGGAGTACCAGCTCGTCATCGTCGCGTCGCGCTCGATCGCCTCGTACAGCCCGGAGAGCGCGGCGTCCGGACCCGAGCTACCGAGGCCGAGCCCGGTCGTGATCGGCGGCCGGTACCGCCGCTCCGGCGGCGGGAAGTGAACGAACTCCGCCGGGAGGCTCGCCGGTTCGCCCGTCCCGAGTCGTTCGCCGCGGACCCACGAGAGCCGGTCGTCGCGGTCGTACGCCTCGGCGCCGTCGGGGCGGACGAACGCGTCCGGGGTGACCGGGTTCGGAACGTTCGCGGCCGGCGCGCGCGCGAACGACGCCTCGCGGTAGACGCCCGCCGCGTACCGCTCTAGCCCCTCGCCGAGCGCCTTCATGAACGCGGCGTCCCAGTCGGCGGCCGCGCCACCACCGAAGTCCGCCGCGTCGGCGTCGGAGAACGGGGTGGTGTCCGCGACCCGCGCGACGTAGTACGGCACGGGGAACGACTCCTGCTCGCCGACCTCCGCCAGCGCGCCGATCCGGCGGTCGACGGCGCGCTCTGCCCGGTCGATCGCCTCGTCGAGGCCGCGGTCGGCGTGGTCGCGCGGGAGCGCGTCCCCGGGGCCGTCGCCGCAGCCGCACCCCGGTACCGGGAGGAGGGTCCGCTCGCCGCCCGGCACCTCGACGACGGTGTCCGCCACCGGGTCGCCCGCGAGGAGCCGGATCGTCCGGCGTCCGGCCACCGCGCCGGCGTAGCGCACCGCGGACCGGCGGCCGGTCGGCGCGTCGGCGGGCTCCGCCCCGCCGCTCTCGACCCGGGCGCGCAGGCAGTCGTAGCAGGCGTCGTCGAAGACGGTCACGGCGACGTCGAGGTCGGCGAGGGGAACGCCGCCGAGCCCACCCACCTCGACCGCGACCCACCGATCGAGCATGTCGTCCGCGGCCCCGAACGTCGCCGACCCGGCGGTGTCGACGACGACCGCGGCGTCGAATCCGTCGAGGAGGTCGGCCTCGACCGGCATCGCGTTCACGTCGACGTCGCCGAGCGCGGCCTCGGCGGCCTCGACCGCGGGGCCGTCGCCGACAAGTCCGATGTCCATACCCGGTCGACGCGAGGCGGCGAAAAAAAGCCGCGGGTCCGCGGCGCGCGGCGGCTCGTTCGGCGCGTCCGCGGAGGGAGTCCGAGAGCGCTCGCGGGCGCGCTCAGGCGGGCGTCGCCGCCAGCATCTCGGCGGCCTCGGCGGCCAGCTCCGCGGCGTCGATGTCCCGGAGCCGGTCGTCGCCGAGCTTCAGGCGGAGCCGCGGTCGGCCGACGTCGATCGGGACCTTCTCCGTGTCGATGATCCCCTGATCTTCGAGGCGCGTCTTCGTCCGGGAGAACGTCGCCTTCGAGGCGATACCGACGTCCTCGCCCCACTTCGAGATGTCGTAGAGGAGCACGTCGTTCTTCGCCGCGACGCGCAGCGAGACGGTCACCTCGTCGAGGTCCACCCCGTCGTCGCGCTCGGTCGCGTCGAGGACGGCGTCGAAGTCCGACCGGGCCTCCTCACCGATCTCGGACTCCAGCGTCTCGCGGACCCGGGCGATCGCCGGCGTGCGGAGCGCGTACGCCTCTGCGTCGTCGAAGGCGGCGCGCTGGGTCTCGTACACCTCCTCGACGAACTCCGCGTCGTCGGTCGAGAGCGCGGCGACGCCCTCCCCCGCGGTGACCAGGGCGACGACCCGAGAGGGCGAGACGAACAGGGCGTTGTCGACCTCCCCGTCCAGCACTCGGATGTCCAGGTCGCCGTCGGCGACGAGGTCCGCGGCCCGGGACGCGACGACGAAGTCGTCGAGCACGTCCTTCAGGGTGCGTTCGTCGGCGAG
Organism: Halorubrum sp. SD612; assembly: GCF_002135005.1. Lineage (NCBI taxonomy): Archaea > Methanobacteriati > Methanobacteriota > Halobacteria > Halobacteriales > Haloferacaceae > Halorubrum > Halorubrum sp. SD612. Next base: position 10,608 of record NZ_NEWI01000020.1, read on the forward strand.
CATCGACAGCTTCGGGAGGTCGTCCCACCCGACGGCCGTCTCGACCAGCGATACGATCGTCTCTGCGGCGGGGTCCACGACGAGAAGCTCGTCGTCGTCCCCGTCGAAGGCCGCTTCGAGCGCGGCCTCGACGTCGGCCGCCAGTAAATTCGATACCATTTGTCTCTCGGTATAAAAGCCGGTTGCGTATTTAATATTAACGGGGTTCATGGAACGAATAACCCGATAAGCGTGCTTGAGGCGGGTAAATTCGGCAGATCGGGGTTACCCAAGCGCAGTCGACGCGAGGCGGCCTCGCGTCCGGCCGCCGCGGGTCGCGCGCTCGGGGCAGCGGACGCGAGCGGGGTCGCACGCGCGCCGGCGACGGAAGGATTAATGCGCGGTCGCGCCCGGGTTCGCACATGGACCACGAGCACGTCCGGGAGGTCGATCCGGCGGTCGCCGACGCGCTGGCGGGCGAGCGCGACAGACAGGAGCAGACGCTCGCGATGATCGCGAGCGAGAACCACGTGAGCGAGGCGGTGCTGGAGGCGCAGGGGAGCGTCCTCACCAACAAGTACGCCGAGGGCTACCCCGGGTCGCGCTACTACGCCGGCTGCGAGTACGCCGACGAGGTCGAGGAGCTGGCCATCGAGCGCGCGAAGGAGCTTTGGGGCGCCGACCACGTCAACGTCCAGCCGCACTCCGGCACGCAGGCGAACCAGGCGGTGTACTACTCCGTCCTCGAACCGGGCGACAAGATCCTGTCGCTGAAGCTCAACGACGGCGGCCACCTCTCGCACGGCCACCCCGCGAACTTCACGGGGCAGCTGTACGAGGTCGAGCAGTACGAGGTCGACCCCGAGACGGGGTACATCGACTACGAGGGGCTCCGGGAGGTCGCCGAGGAGTTCGACCCCGACATCGTCGTCTCGGGCTACTCCGCGTACCCGCGCGCCGTCGAGTGGGAGAAAATCCAGGCGGCGGCCGACGCGGTCGACGCCTACCACCTCGCGGACATCGCCCACATCACCGGGCTCGTCGCGGCGGGCGTCCACCCCTCGCCGGTCGGCGTCCCCGACTTCGTCACGGGCTCGACCCACAAGACGATCCGCGCCGGCCGCGGCGGGATCGTGATGTGCGACGCGGAGTTCGCGGACGACATCGACTCGGCCGTCTTCCCCGGCGGGCAGGGCGGCCCGCTGATGCACAACGTCGCCGGCAAGGCGGTCGGGTTCAAGGAGGCCTTAGAGCCCGAGTTCGAGGAGTACGCCCAGCAGGTCGTGGACAACGCGGAGGTGCTCGCCGAGACGCTTCAGGAGCACGGGCTCTCTTTAGTCTCCGGCGGGACCGACAACCACCTCGTGTTGGCCGACCTGCGCGACTCCCACCCCGACCTCTCCGGCGGGGACGCGGAGGACGCGCTCGCGGCCGCGAACATCGTCCTCAACGGGAACACGGTCCCCGGCGAGACGCGGTCGGCGTTCGACCCCTCGGGGATCCGCGCGGGCACCGCCGGGCTCACCACCCGCGGCTTCGACGCCGACGCGATCGAGGAGGTCGGCGACCTGATCTACCGCGTCGTCGACGACGTCGACAGCGACGACGTCATCTACGAGGTCGGCGAGCGCGTCGTCGAGCTCTGCGAGGCGCACCCGCTGTACGAGTAACCGACCGCTCCGATGCGGGATCGCCCTGTCGCGAGACCGCACCGGCGCGGACGAATCCGTGCGTAAAAGTGGGGCCGGCTCGCAGGGGTCGGTATGGACGCTCCGCCGTTTCTCGCCGCCCGCCTCGACCGCGGCGCCGCGCCGTTCGCCGTCGGGGACGTGATCGCGTTGATCCTGTTACTGACCGTCGGGACGCTCAACCACCAGACCGTCGAGTTCCTCACCGCGAACCCGCTGTACTTAGCGGGCGTGTTCGCTCCCTTCCTGATCGGCTGGGTCGTGGTCGCGCCGCTCGTGGGCGCCTACTCCGCCGGCGCGGTCGAGACCGCGAAGTCCTCGGTCCCGCTCGTGATCCGGTCGTGGATCCCGGCCGCGGTCGTCGGACTCGCGCTGCGCGCGTTCGTCTTCCGCGGCGGGGCCGAAGTCACGTTCGCCGCCGTCATGCTCGTGTTGGGATCCGTCGCCCTCGGCGCCTGGCGGGCCCTCTACTTCCGGTTCCGATAGTCACCCGCGCTCTCTGCGCGCCGAGCGCCCGACCGCGGTGCCTCGCTTCTCGCTGACGCGGTCGACCGGCCGACTGTGGTGTTGCTCTCCTTGCTGGCCGTTCTCCTCCCCGACCTCTCTTCCCACTGGTCCCTCCTCTCGCCGACTACCCATCCCGAGTCGACGGAGCCTCGGGCCAAGCCATAAGTTATGAGTAACATCCGCGTGTTCACGGACGAACTGCTTCCGAACCGCGGGAAAAATTTAATATTGATTTTCGACTACTACCCAATGGAAGCATGACTGGATACTACGACTACGTGCTTGGGCTCATCCCGGTGGCGTTGATCGGTGTGACCGCCTCGCTCACGCTGGTCGGACTGTCGTTGACGTCGGCGCTCCCGGTCGGTGCCGTCGCCGCGGCCACGGTGATGGCTCACGCGATGTTCGTCCGAAATCCAGTCGCGGACAGCGCCCCCGAACGGCGGCCGTTCGACGGCGACGCCGGCGAGCGCTCCGCGGGCGGCGGTTCCTCGGCGGGCACCGCCGACTGAGGCGCGGAGTGATTCCCGGTCGCCGCGGCGTCGCGTTTCCGGCCGCCGCGTCCTGTACCGTTTAGTCCCCGCGCCACGAGTGGCCGACTATGACGGAGACCCTGTTCCTCACTAGCTCCGAGGTCGACGACCTCGCGGACCCGGCCGACTACGTCGCCGCCGTGCGCGACGCGTACCGACAGGTGGGCGAGGGAGCGCCCGCCGAGCCGCGGACGAAGCTCCTCAACCGCGAGCCGCCGGGCATGCTCACCACCTACGCCGCCCTCCTCCCGGAGACGGGCGCGATGGGCGGGTACACCTACTCGGCGGGGTTCGGCGCGGGCGACGCGTGGTTCATGACGCCGCTGTTCGACGCCGAGTCGGGCGAACCGCTCGCGCTGCTCGACGGCGCGTCGATGAACCCGTTCAAGACCGGCGCCGCGGGCGCGGTCGCGGTCGACGCGCTCGCCCGCGACGACGCGACCGAGCTCGCCGTGATCGGCAGCGGCGCGCAGGCGCGCGGACAGGTCGCGACGACCGCCACGGTCCGCGAGTTCGAGGCGGTCCGCGTCTTCTCGCCGACCCGCGAGAACCGCCAGGCGTTCGCCGCTGACTTCGGCGACCGGCTCGCCGCCGACGTGACCGCGGTCGAGAGCGCGAGCGCCGCGCTGGCGGGGGCCGACGTGGTCATCACCGCGACGACCGCCAGCGACCCCGTGATCGCCGACGCCGACGTGGAGCCGGGGACTCACGTCACGGCGATGGGCCAGTACGACCCGGAGAAGAACGAGCTCCCGCCCGAGCTCGTCGCTCGGGCGACGTACGTCCCCGACCTGAGGGCGCGCGCGACGCAGGACGCCGGCTCGTACCTCGCCGCGGTCGAGGCCGGCCTGATCGAGGCGGGCGAGGGGATCGCCGCCGACCTCGGCGCGGTCGTCGCGGGCGACCACCCCGGCCGGGCGAGCGACGACGCGGTGACAGTCTTCGACTCCGGCGGCACCGGCGTCGAGACGGTCGCGGCCGCGCACATGCTGTACGAGCGCGCGAGCGAGAAGGGTCGGGGGCAGACCATCGACTTCGCGCCCGCGAGCGAGGCGCTGACTGGCGAGTAGGCGGGGGTTGAAGTGGCGCGCCGCCGACCGGCCGGTATGCTGATCGGCATCGTCTCAGACACGCACGACGACTCGGCCGCGGTCGAGGCGGCCGTCTCGCTGTTCGAGCGCGAGGGGGTCGACGCGGTCGTCCACTGCGGCGACTTCGTCGCGCCCTTCTCAGTGACCCCGTTCGACGCCGACTTCGCGTTCCACGCGGTCCGCGGGAACAACGACGGCGAGTGGGCGGTCGAGTCGACCGTCGAGGAGTTCGGCACCTACCACGGCGAGGCTGCCGCGCTCTTGTTCGGCGGCGGAGACGGAGCGGGTGACGCCGTCGACGTCGCGGTCACCCACGGCACGAGCGACCTCGTCGTCGACGCGCTCGTCGACTGCGGCGACTACGACTACGTGCTCCACGGGCACACCCACGCGCACGGCGCCGAGGCGCACGGCGGGACCGTCCGGGTGAACCCCGGGGGGCTCCCGATCCCGGTCGACGGCGCGGACGACGCGTTCCGCGTGGCGACGCTCGACACGGCGGCCTCCGGCGTCGACGCCGTGACCCACCACGTCCTCGACCGCTGACGCCCCGTGGTAACGGACGCGCCGCTCGCACCCCGAGTTTTATCGCCGCTCGCTCGCTCCGTACGTCCATGAGACACGCACAGGGCCCGCTCCTCACGATCGACCTGACGGAGCGGACCGCGTCGACGACCCGGATCGACGACCGGCTGGCGTCGTTCGTCGGCGGCCGCGGGCTCAACACGTCGCTCGCGTACGACCGGATCCCGTTCGACGCCGACCCGCTCGGCCCGGAGAACCGCCTCTTCCTCTCGACGGGTCCGATGCAGTACTCGACGACCTCCTACACCGGCCGGATGGCCGCCACGGCCGTCTCGCCGCTCACGAACGGCCTCTGCTCGTCGAACGCTGGGGGATTCCTCTCGCGAAACTTCACCGGCGCGGGGTACGCGGCTGTCGAGATCACGGGCGTGAGCGACGACCTGCTCGCGGTCCACGTCCGCGAGGTCGGGCCGGACGGCGAGCCGGACGTGACCTTCGAGGCGGTCGACGACCTGGAGCAGGCCGAGGTGTCGGCGGTCTCCGATCGGTTCGCCGAGACGCACGACCTCGGCCCCGAACACGTCGCCTGCGTCGGGCCCGCGGGCGAGAACGAGGTCCGCTTCGCGTCAGTCATGACCTCCGACACCCGGGCGTTCGGCCGCGGCGGGCTGGGCGCCGTCCTCGGTGCGAAGGGCGTGAAGGCGCTCACGTTCGCCGGCGACGCGGACGCCGAAATCGAGGTCGACTGGCCCGACGAGGCGGCCGAGGTCCACCGCGAGGCGGCCACCTCCGACTCGATCATGAAACGGCAGGGGACGACGGGCGTGACGGAGCTGGCGAACGAGGTCGACGCCCTCCCGTCGTACTACTTCGCGGAGACCTCCTCCGAGGGCGTCGAGGCCATCTCCGGCGACCGCGTCGAGGAGAAGAAGTACGAGAAGGGGACCTGTTCGCAGTGCGCGTTCGCCTGTAAGCTCCCCACCCGCGACGAGGCGACCGGCGTCGAGACGGAGGGCCCGGAGTTCGAGACGGTGATGGCGTTCGGCTCGAACGCGGGTGTCGACGACGTGGTCGACGTGATGCGCGCCAACGAGCTGTGCGACGAGCTCGGGATGGACACCATCTCCTGTGGCGACGTCGTCTCCATGTTCTTAGAGAGCGAAGACGAGTTCGGCAACGCGGACCTCGTCCGCTCGCTCGTCGAGCAGATCGCCTATCGCGAGGGCGTCGGCGACAAGCTCGCGGAGGGCGTCCACCGCGCACACGAGGAGTTCGGCGCGGACGACTGGACGGTCAAGGGGATGGCCTTCTCCGGCCACGACGGCCGCGCGCTCAACGGGCAGGGACTCGCGTTCGCGACCGCGAACCGCGGCGCGGACCACATGTACGGAGAGTTTTACCCCTACGAGTACCCGCTCGTCGACCCCGACGAGGCGTTCGACCCGCAGGGCCTCGACGGGAAGCCGCCGAAGCTCGTCGCGAAGGAGAACCGCAACGCGGTCCTCGACTCGGCGGTGGTCTGTAAGTTCTCGCGGGGAACCGTGACCGACGACCGGCTCGCGGCGCTGCTCGACGCCGACTACGACGACCTCCAGTCGCTCGGCGCCCGGGTCGTCGAGTTAGAGCGCGCGTTCAACAACGCCCGCGGCTTCGACCGGAGCGACGACACGCTCCCGTACGCCGACGCCATCGACGGGTTCGACGCGGCGCTCTCCGAGTACTACGCGCTCCGCGGCTGGAACGACGACGGCACCGTCCCGGGGCACGGCGACGGGCTCGACCCGGCCGGCGCGGCGCCCGCCGACGACTGACGGGCGCGCTCGGCCCGCGCCTCCGCCCGCCTACCCGTCGCCCGGGTCGAGGTCGACGCCGCGGAACTCGAACCGGGCCCCGCCGGCCTCGCTCTCGGCGAGCTCGACCGCCCAGCCGTGCGCCTCCGCGACCTCGGCGACGATCTTCAGTCCGAACCCGGTCCCGTCGTGGTCCGTCGTCACGCCCGCCTCGAACACCTCTCCGCGGTCTTCGGGGTCGACGCCGGGGCCGTCGTCTTCGAGGTAGAAGCCGTCGTCGAGCGCCCCGACCGTGACCGCCACGTCGGGTCCGGCGTGGGCGACCGCGTTGGCGATGAGGTTCTCGAGGGCCTGTCGCAGGCGGCTGCGGTCCGCGGCGACGACGGCGTCCGTCTCGACCGCGATCGTCGCCGACTCGGTGTCGACGGTTTCCCAGCACTCCGCGACGAGGTCGGGCAGCGCAACGGGCTCGGTCTCGTCGATGCTGGCGCCCTGCCGCGCCAGCGCGAGCAGGTCCTCGATGAGCACGTCCATCCGGTCGAGCGAGCGCTCGACCGCGCCCAGCTCCTCCACGTCGACCGACTCCTCCGCGAGCCGCTCCGTGACGATCTCGAGGTTTCCAGTGGCGACGTTGAGCGGACTTCGGAGGTCGTGCGACACGAGGCTGGCGAACTCCTCTAACCGGTCGCGCTCGCGCGCGATCTCCGCCTCGCGCCGCCGGAGCTGCCGCTCGCGCTCGATGCGGACCAGCACCATCGTCACCGTCGCCGCCCAGATGCGCGCCACCGCGAGGTCGGAGTCGTCGAAGGCCTCCGGGGCCGTCGCGCCGACGTTCAACACGCCGTACCGCCCGAGCGGGACGACGAGCTCGCTCCGGATCGTGGCGTCGTCGCTGTGGCGGTCGGGGTCGTCGTGGACGTCCGCGACGTACGTCGGCTCGCCGCTCTCGAAGACCTCCCAGGTGATGCTCGGCTCGTCGGCCGCGAACGTCGGATGCTCGCCGACGACGTCGTCCGCGGTGTCCGTCCAGACGATCGGTTCGAGCGCGTTTTCCCGCTCGTCGTACAGCCATATCGCGGCGATCGGGTGGCCCAGCACGTCGTCGACGTACGACACCGCCGCCTCGGCGGCCGTCTCCCTGTCGGTCGTCTTCAGCAGCTCTCGGGTCGCCTCGTGGAGGGATTCGAGCGTCTCCGTGCGGCGCTGGAGCGCCAGCCGCCGCGTTCGCTCGTTCGTGACGTCGATCGCCGTGACGACCGCGTACGGGTCGCCACCGAGCTCGAACGGGCCGACGCTGACCCGAACCGGGACGAGGACGCCGTCCCCGCGGCGCACGGCCAGTTCGAACCCGTCCGCCATCGACCGCGCCTCGCCGGCGCGCGTCGTCTCGATCAGCGCCGTCACGTCGTGTCGAGACCCGTCTCGTTCGGCTCTCGCCTCCTCGCCGCCAAGGGGGGCACTCTCCTCGCCGTCTCCGGGTGCGCTCCCCTCGGCACCCCCCGGCGCAACCCCCTCCGCGTCTCCGGCTGCGCCCGCTTCGCCGTCGTCTCGGTCGGCGACGGGGGGCGGCGACGCGACGCGTCCCCAGTCCAGTTCGGTCGGATCCTCGAAGACGTCGCCGATCGCTCGGCCGGGGAGGTCGTCCGGATCGAGCCCGAACACTGTCTCAACGCTCGGCGTCCCGGCGTGGACGACCCCGTCGCCGTCGACGACGAGGGTTGGGTCGGGCGTCGCGTTGATCGCTTCCGGAAAGTGGTCCATGGTCACTCTTCTGCCGGCTCGTGGACGTGGCCGCACTCGGGGCAGCGCACCTCCTCGCCCCGGAGGTCGGCCGAGGAGGCTCGCACCTCGCGCATCACCTCGCTGATCCTGTCTTCGGCCTCCAACTCGTCGGCGACGGCGAGGTCGACGCCCTCGACCTCCAGGAGGAACTTCGCGACCTCGGTCACCTCGTACATCATCTCGTCTAAGTCCTCGGCGGTGAAGAACCCGGACATCGCGCCGTAGAGAAACGTCGCCCCCGCCTTCGTCACCTTCTCCTCGAAAGAGTAGCGCGCCTGGTTCACCGCCTGCGGCGTGTCCGTGTCGGTCATGAAGGGGATGAGCTCCGGGAGGTTCTCGCCGATCTTCGTCATCTCGACGCCGGTCTCCGTCCGGAAGTCGGCGCAGAGCCGGGCGATCGCCCACTCGCGGGCGGTGATGTACGTCCGGTCGCGGAGGAACTCGTTGACGCGCTCGTAGCGCGCGCCGTCCATCTTCTTGAACCGCTCGTACTTGCGGACATCCCGCGGCACGTCGTCGGTCGCGTCCGCCTCGTCTCCGGACGCCCCCGACGCCCCGGCGGTCGTCTCCGCGTCCGGTTCGTCGCCGGCGTGCGGATCGGGGTCGCCGTCGTCGTCGGAGGGTGACCGGTCCGTGGCGGCGTCGCCGGTCCCGTCGGCCGAGTCGGCCGTCGAGCCGGAGGGATCGCTCATACGTGCGACACTCCGCGGGCGAACAAAAGCCTTGTCGGTGGCGGTCCGCTCGGAGATCCACTTTTGTACCGTCGCGTGGAGGGGTTGGGCATGAAGGTGCTCTGCGGGATCGGCGGCAGCGACGACTCGTTCCGCGCGCTCGACCGGACGGTCGAGCGCGCGGCGGTCGCGAGCGACGACCTGACGATCGCGGTGGTGGACAACGAGGACTCCTCAGTGTCCCCCGACGAGGTCGTCGAGCGCGCCGAGGCGGCGGTCGAGGAGGCGGCGATCGACGCGGAGGTGCGGCGCGTCGAGGGCGACCCCGGGAGTCGGCTGGTGGACATCGCCGAGACGGAGGGGTTCGAGGAGATCGTCTTGGGCGGCGGACACACGAGTCCGATGGGGAAGATCACGATCGGGTCGATCGCGGAGTTCGTCCTGTTGAACGCCAAGACATCGGTCACGCTGGTCAGATGAGCGACCGAGGCTACCCGGACGCGGCGGCGGACGAGTTCCCGCCGCCGCCGACCGCGTTCACCGACCGCGAGGACCGCCGGATCGAGGTCCGGCCGTACGAGGGCGACCCGGCGGCCAGGGAGTCGTTGGTCGAGATGTACGACGCCTTCGACCCGGCGGACCGCGCGCAGGGGATCCCGCCCGGCGGCGAGGAGCGCATCCGCGAGTGGCTCGACGCCATCCTCGCCGACGACTGCTACAACGTGATCGCCTGGTGCGACGACGCGGCCGCCGGCCACGCGACGCTCGTCCCCGACGGCGACGCCTACGAGCTGGCGATCTTCGTCCATCAGGAGTACCAGCGTGCCGGGATCGGCACCCACCTCATCCGCGGACTGCTCGGCCACGGGCAGGCGAACGGCGTCGAGAAGGTGTGGCTCACGGTGGAGCGGTGGAACCGCGCCGCCGTCTCCTTGTACAAGAAGATCGGCTTCGAGACCTCCGACGCCGAGAGCTTCGAGCTGGAGATGGGGCTGCGGCTGCGCGCCGACGGGGAGACGGCCGCGGAGGGAGACGCGTCCGCGACCCCCGACGAGTCCGACGCCGACGAGTAGGGTTGGCCGGAATCTTCAAGCCTTTAGGGGCGGCCCGCGACCGCTCCGATATGAGTCACCGAATTCTGCTGCTGGGGGCGCCGGGTGCTGGGAAAGGGACGCAGAGCGCGAAGCTGGCCGACGCGTACGGCGTCGAGCACGTCACGACCGGCGACGCGCTCCGCGCGAACAAGGACATGGAGACGGAGTACGGCACGCCGCGCTCGTTCATGGAGGCGGGCGAGCTGGTGCCGGACCCGGTCGTCAACGAGATCGTCGAGGCCGCGATCGGCGACGCCGACGGGTTCGTCCTCGACGGCTACCCGCGCAACCTCGATCAGGCGGAGTACCTCTCGGAGATCACCGACCTCGACGCCGTCATCCTCCTCGACGTCGACGAGGAAGTGCTCGTCGACCGGCTCACCGGGCGCCGCGTCTGCGACGACTGCGGCGCGAACTACCACGTCGACTTCCAGCCGCCCGAGGAGCCGGGCGTCTGCGATGAGTGCGGCGGCGAGCTGATCCAGCGCGAGGACGACACCGAGGAGACCGCCCGCGAGCGGCTCGACGTGTTCTACGACAACACCGAGCCCGTGATCGACCACTTCCGCGACGAGGGCGTCCTCGTCGAGGTCGACGGCGAGGCGACCCCGGACGAGGTCTTCGCTCGGATCCGCGATGTCGTCGAGAGCTAATCCGCCGCGTGGCCGGGAGCCAATCCGCCGCGTGGCCGGGTGCCAGTCCGACCGGCGCCGGGGGCCGACCGAGCGACGATCCTACAAGGTTCTTAACCGTCGACCGCTAACCGGCCGCTAATGAGCAAAGTCGAACGGCGAGTCCGCTCGCTGGTCCGCGAGGACGGCGAGATGCGGGACGCCATCGAAACCGTCCTCGACAACGCTAGCGGCGGCGAGGTGCGTTGGGTCGATGTCCGCGACCAGATCACCAGCGGACAGTGGGGCCGGCTCATCGAGAAGGAGATCCTCGTCGACGGCGAGGAGGGCTTCGCGCTTGCCGACCGCGACGACATCGAGGCCGGGATGGAGGACGACTCGGGCGGCGGCGACGTTGAGACGCCGGAGACGACCTCCTGGTCGAAGTGGGATAAGCTGGCCGGGCTGGCGACGCTCGGCGCGTTCGTCGGCTACGCGGTCTCGCCGGTCCGGAACGCGATCGCCGGCGGCATCGACGTCGTCCTCGGCCCCCTTCTGAACGTCGTCCCCTTCTACGTCGTCATCATGGTCATCGCGCTCGGCACGGGGATGTACTCGACGCTGCTGCGCGCCGGGCTCATGGACATGGAGAAGATGGGCGCGTATCAGGAGCGGATGAAGGACATCCAGGAGCGCCGGAAGGAGGCCGAGAAGCGCGACGACGACGAGGCGCTCGACGAGATCCAAGAAGAGCAGATGGAGGCGATGGGCGACCAGCTCGGCATGTTCAAAGAGCAGTTCCGCCCGATGGTGTGGATCATGTTCCTCACCATTCCGGCGTTCCTCTGGATGTTCTGGGTGATCGGCTACCGCGGGTCTGAGGCCGCGTACCCGGCCGTCGCCGCCCAGGAGCTCGTCGTCCCGCTCGCGGGCACCGTCACCTGGGACACGGGGATCGTCGGCCCGATCCAAATGTGGATCCTCTGGTACTTCCTCTGCTCGATGGCGTTCACCCAGCTCGTCCAGAAGAGCCTCAACATCGAGATGTCGCCGTCCGCCTCGTAGGCAGCGCCGCGCTCTCCGCCGCTCCCCCTCCGTTTCCCTTCGACGCCGCCGTTCTCCCTCTCACTCCCGTTCCGCGAGGAGCGCTTCCACCTCCTCGCGCGACGGGATCGACCCCATCCCGCCGACCGACCGGACCGAGAGCGCGGCGGTCGCGTTGCCGAACGCGACCGCCTCGCGGAGCGCCTCCGCGTCGGCTCCGGACTCAGACTCGGCACTCCCCGCGAGCCGCGAGAGCAGGCCCGCGGTGAACGCGTCGCCGGCGCCGGTCGCGTCGACCGCCTCCGCCGGGAACCCGTCGTGCCGGACCGTCGTGGCCCCCCATGGCGCGTCGTCGGTACTGACCGCGAGCGCGCCGTCGCGGCCGAGCGTGACGACGACGGTGTGGGGGCCGAGCGCGAGCAGGTCGCGGGCCAGTTCCCCGCCCTCGCTCGTCGACAGCCCGGCCGCGGCGGCGTCCTCGTCGCTACACAGCACGACGCCGCTCTCGGCGACCGTCTCGCGGACCGCGGTCGACGCCGCCTCCGCCGTCTCCGGCGGCACCAGATCGGAGCGGTAGTTCACGTCGAACGAGACGGGACACCCGGCGGCGGTCGCCGCCGAGCGGAGCTCGCGGGTGGCCGCCCGCCCCCGCAAGTGCGTCAGCGCCACGCCGCCGAGGTGGACCCACGGCGGCGCGCTCGCGCCCCCCGGCGACGCCGCGCCGTCGTTGCCCGTCAGCGCCTCGGTCGGGACTGCGTCCGGGTCGAACCCGAACGTCGCGTCGCGGTCGCCGTAGAAGGAGAACCGCGGCCCGCCTTCGCCGGGCGGCGACACCACGGCGAGCGTCGTCTTCCCCTCGACGCGCTCGACGTGCGTCTCCGGAATCTCCGCCGCGGCGAGCGTCTCGGCGAGGAAGTCGCCGAACGCGTCGTCGCCGAGGCGCGTCCAGAACGCCGGCGGCGAGCCGAGCCGCGCGAGCCCGACCGCGACGTTGGCGGGCGCGCCGCCGGGCCGGTGGGCGTAGCTGTCGACCTCCCGCAGCGTCTCCCCGGAGTCGGGCACGAAGTCGACGAGCGTCTCTCCGGCGACGAAGATGCCGGCCATTGTCCTACTCGGCCGCCGCGGCCTCGTCGGCGCCGCTCGCCTCGGCCTCGACTTCCTCGGCGACGGCCTCGAACGCCGCGAGGATGACGCGCTTACACGCCTGTCCCTCGGTGCTCCAGTGGTGGGCGTAGTCCAGCATGTCGTCGTAGATGTCGGGCTTACAGCCCGCCGCCTGCGGGTGCCCGCCGCCGTTCACTCGGCCGGCGACCTCGTGGGCGTGCCGGAAGTCGTCCGACCCCCGGATCGAGGCGGAGCCGGCGGGCTTGACGATCACGGCGGCGTCGGCCCCCGCCTCGCGGAGGCGCTCCGCGACCTCGTTCTGCGAGCAGCGGCCGTAGGTGACCGCGACGCGCCAGTCGCCGACCTCATGCGTGACCGCGCGGTCGACCGCGAGGTCGATGCGCGCTTCCTTCTCGACCCGGCGCTCCGCGACGAACGACCGCACCGTCTCCGGGAGGTCGACGCCGTACGCGCCGACGACGGCCGCGTACTCCTCGGCGCCGGCCCAGTAGGAGTAGTCGGCGAGGTCGTCGGAGCGAGGGTCCTCCTTGAGCCAGAGGTCGTGGTCGCGCGTGACCTCGGCGAGCTCGGCCCAGCGGTCGTCGAAGGCGTAGTCGAGCGACCGGAGCGTCACGTCGGCGGTACACTCCTCGTCCGACTCGCCGACGACGAGGTCGACGCCGGCCTCGCGGACCGCGTCGGCGGTCTCGTCGTCCCACTGGTGGTGGTCGAACCACCGGATCGCGTCGGTCGAGTCAGCCAGCTCCGTTAACGGCTCCGCGATCCACTCGTAGTCGTCGGGGCAGAGGTCGCAGACGAACAGGTCGATCCCGTCGTCGGCGTACTTTTCGACGCGTTCGAGCGCGGTGTCGATCGAGTACGGCCCCGCCGAGACCAGCCCGACCGGGGACTCGGCGTGGGCGTCGCCGAGGGGGTCGTCGTCGCCCTCCCCCTCGTCGTCCGCCGCGGGCTCGTCCGGCTCGTCGCTCCCGCTCTCGCCTTCGAGCCGGGCCGCGACGGCGTCCTCGAAGGGTCCGACGTCGAGGGCGGCGTCGTACGCCTCGCGGATCATCGCGGCGCAGGCGAGACCGTCGGCGTCGCCGTCGGCGATCACGACCGCCTCGCTGCCCTCGATCGCCTCCCTCGCCCGCCGCTCCGCGCGTTCGTCGTCCAGCGAGTCCGGGTAAAAGAAGCCCTTCCCCGGCAGCTTCGTGTACCGCGACCGGGGGGCATCCCCCGTCTCGATGAGGTCGTCGTCCATACCGTCGAGGCGGGCGGCAGCCGGAAAACTCCGCCGCTCTCGCGGCGAGCGGCGGTCGCGTCGCCTTCGCGACGCTCAGATCGTCGTCCGCCGAGGGTCCTCGTCGGTCAGCTGTCGGACCGTCAGCACCGGGACCGGGCAGGTCCGGACGACGCGCTCGGCGACGGAGCCGATGAGAAAGCGGTTCTCGCCGTGGCGGCCGCGGGTGCCCATCGCGACGAGGTCGGCGCCGGCAGACCGGGCGTACGCGTCGATCTCCGAGGCCGGACGGCCCTCGCGGACCTCGATGGTCACGTCGAGGTCGCCGTCGCGGTCGTGGGCCGCGTCCGCGACGCGGTCGAGCGCGTCGCTCCCCTGATCGTCGAGCGCGTCGCGAAGGTCCTCCCGGACCGTGTCGGGCGACGACTCCACCTCGCCGGCGTCGACGACGTACACCGCGTGGACCTCGGCGTCGAACCGCGCCGCCACGTCGACCGCGACCGAGACGGCCCGTTGAACGCTGTCGGAGCCGTCGGTCGCGACCACGATGGTGTCGAACATGGCCACCCGTTCGCCGCAACGACACCTAAAACCCGGCGGTCGGCGGAAGCGCACGCGGTCGACGGACACGCCGACGGTTCGCCGCCGACTATGTATGAAATCCTCGCCAGTCGGGCGCCGCTACGCCAGGAAGACGTGGCGCGGGCGGTCGGCGAGCACGTCGCGGCCCCACTGGACGGTCTCGGAGAACTCGTCGGAGCGGAAGAAGCCCATCGCGTCCTCCTTCGCGTTCCACTGGCTGGCGATGAACATGTCGTTCTCGTCTTCGGTGTTCACCATCAGGTCGGTCTCGACGTGGCCGTCCATCTCGGCGAGCAGGTCGCCCACGTCGTCGAAGGTGTCGACGAACTCCGTCTGGTAGTCGGGCTTGACGGTGTAGAACATCCCCATCGTGCCGAAGCCGGACTCCTCGCCGGCGCGGGCGACGATGTCGGGCAGCTCCGAGAGGAACCCCGCCGCGGTCTCCGCCGCCGACGCGGTGTCCCAGATCGAGACGACGGCGGCGCGGTCGGTGTGGCGCCCCTCGTACACCGCGGTCTTGACGTGGGTGCCGTAGTGGTCGAAGTTGCCGCGGAGCCCCTCGACCTCGTCGAACAGCTCGTCCACGTCGGCCTCGCTGTACAGCACCGTGGCGTACACGTCCTCGCCGTGGGGCTTCCCGGCGTAGATGTCGAGGTCGGCGAGCTCGCCGCGGATCTCCTCGTCCGACGCCCCGCCGCCGGCCTCGTCGTCGCCGTGCGGGTGGTCGCCCTCGCCGCCGGCCTCGTCGTCGCCGTGCGGGTGGTCGCCGTGGGCCGATCCGCCGCCCGCGCCCGAGCGGTCGTGGCCCTCGCCGCGTCCGTGCGCGTCGTCGCCGTGACCCCCTTCGCCGTGATGGCCCTCGCCGTGACCGCCCTCGCCGTGCGGGTGGCCGGCGCTGTCCGCCTCCGGAACGCGGCCGGTCGGCACCGTCTCGCCCGCGAGGAAGGCGTCGAGGTCGCGCGGCGGGAACCGGCGGCCGACGTAGAAGTCGCCGAACTCGCCGTACCGGGAAGAGGCCGGGTCGAACCGCATCTCGTAGACGATGTCCTTGATGTCGGTCGGGTCCGCGCCGAACAGCGTGACGCCCCACTCGTGCTCGTCGAAGCCGACGGAGGAGGCGATCACCTGCTTGATCCTCCCCGCGTACTCCTTGCCGACCTCGCCGTGGCCCGCCATCAGCTCGGCGCGCTCCTCGAAGTCGAGGTCGTACCAGTTGTGCTCCTCGCCGCGGCGCTTGCTCATCGGGTAGAAGCTGACGTACTCCTCGTCCGGGATGTCGGGCTTCAGCTTCCCCTCGATGTAGCGGCGAAGCCCCTCGTCGACGGCGTCGGCCCCCTCCTCGAAGTAGTCGTCGGAGACGTAGCCCGACACCTCGGTGACGGAGACGTAGGAGGTCTCGCGCTCGGTGAACTTCGCGAGCGCGGTGTCCTCGAACCGACGTTCGATCGCGGACAGGTCGTCGAGCGACGGCCGGAAGTGGAGACAGAGGAAGTCCGCCTTGTGTCCCAGCACGGAGAACAGCGCCGACTCGCCGTCGTCGGCGTCGGCGACCAGTTCGCGGTGTTTCAGGAAGGCCTCGCCCTCCTCTATCGCTCGCCGCCGCTCGGACTCGGGCGCCTCGCGCCACGCGTCCCAGTCGATCGAGCGGAAGTCGTGCAGCGAGAACCACCCTTCGGCGGTCTGTGGAGCCTCGACCATACGCCGGGTTGGGGCCGCGCGACTTAGGGGCTTGCGGGTCGTCCCGGGCGCCGGAAACGGAACCACGGTCGCGGGCGCCGCGCGCCGCCCGCATAGCATTTTATGTCCGATTCGCGTTATTGGGGGTATGCCCGCTGACAGCGCCCTCTCCGACGACGCGACCGGATCGCCAGACGACGGGTCTGTCGCCATCCGGACGAGCGGCCTGACGAAGCGCTACGGCGACGACGTCCTCGCGGTCGACGACCTCGACCTGACCGTGTACGCCGGCGAGATATTCGGCTTCCTCGGGCCGAACGGCGCCGGGAAGTCGACGACGATCGACGTGATCATGGACTACGTTCGCCCGTCCGCGGGGAGCGCGACCGTCCTCGGCCGCGACGCGCAGGCCGAGACGCGCGCGGTCCACGAGCGGGTCGGCATCCTCCCGGACGGGTACGGGCTCTACGACCGGCTGACCGGGCGGAAGAACCTGGAGTACGCGATCGCGTTGAAGGGCGCGGACGACGCCGTCGACGACCTGCTCGACCGGGTCGGGCTCGAATCGGCGGCCGCCGACCGCGCGGTGGGGAGCTACTCGAAGGGGATGACCCAGCGGCTGGCGCTCGCGATCGCGCTCGTCGGCGACCCCGAGGTGCTGATCCTCGACGAACCGTCGTCGGGGCTCGACCCGAACGGCGTCCGCCTCGTGCGGGAGATCGCCCGCGAGCACGCCGACCGCGGGAAGACGGTGTTCTTCTCCAGCCACATCCTCAGTCAGGTCGAGGCCGTCTGCGACCGCGTCGCGATCCTCGACCGCGGGCGACTCGTCGCCGTCGACACGATCGCCGGACTGCGCGACGCGCTCGACACCGGGTCGACGGTGACGCTCACGGTCGACGCCGTTCCGGACCGGCTGACGCTCGGGGAACTCCCCGGCGTCGACGACGTCGCGGTCGACGACCGGACGATCCGGGTGCGCGTCGGCGAGGCCGCCGCGAAGGTGGACGTCATCGATCGGGTCCGCGAGGACGGGGCCGCGGTCCTCGACGTGGCGATCGCGGAGTCGTCGCTGGAGGACCTGTTCAGCGCGTACACCGGTGGGTCGGCGCCGACCCGTGGCCCCCCCGACGTCGCCGCCTCGGACGCCGACGCCGCGGAGGGTGGGCGATGACGCCGCGCGGGGTCCGGCTCACGATCGCGCGCAAGGAGTTCGGCGACGCCCTCCGCTCGCGGGTGGTCTGGGCCATCGTCGCGGTCATCGCCGCGGTGTCGTCGCTGTCGGCGGCGCTCCCGCTGCTCGTCCCCGAGGCGGACGTGGGCGCCGGCCCGGAGGCGGCGATCGGGGGCGCGTCGCAGTTCGCCGGGCTGCTCGTCCCGATCATGGCGCTGATCGCGGCGTACCTCTCGGTCGCCGGCGAGCGGGAGTCGGGGAGCCTGAAGGTGCTGCTCGGGCTGCCGCCGTCCCGCGGCGAGGTGCTCGCCGGGAAGTTCCTCGGTCGGGGCGTCGCGGTCGCCGCCGGGATCGCCGCGGGCTTCGCGATCTCGGGCGTCGTCACGGCGGCGCTCTACGCCGCCCTTCCGGTCGGCGCGTTCCTCGCGACGACGGCGCTGACGGTGCTGCTCGCGGTCTCGTTCCTCGGTATCGCCGTCGGGATCTCGGCCGTCACGGCGACGCGGGCCCGGGCGATGACGCTCGCGATCACGGCGTACCTCGGCCTGACGCTCCTCTGGGACCTCGCGCCGAACGGCGTCCACCTGCTGGTCACCGGCCGGCTCCCCGGCGCCGGCGTGCCCGCGTGGTTCCTGCTCGTGCGTGGGCTCAGCCCGACCGGGGCCTACAACGCGCTCGTCGGGCGCCCGCTGCTCGGCGACGCCGGCGTGGCGGCGGCGACCGGCGGCCCGGCGCCGGCGTTCCTCAGCCCCGTCGTGTTCCTCGCGGTCATGGTCGCGTGGGCCGCGGTTCCGCTGGCCGTCGGGTACCTCGGCTTCCGGCGCGCCGACCTGAGCTGATAGGGGCCGTCGCCGCTCTCGACCGCCGCTCGCCCGCACCGCGGTCGCTCGGTCGCGGTCGCCGTGACCGAAACCCTTTCGACGCGACCGCGAGAGATGCGGACGATGCGGAAGAGCGGCCCGCCGAAAGGACTCATCTCGTACCTCGTCTTGGAGCTGCTCGACGAGCGCCCCCGGTACGGCTACGAGCTGCTCGGCGAGATCACCGAGATCAGCGGCGGCCACTGGGAGCCCTCCTACGGCTCCGTCTACCCGATCCTCTACAAGTTCGAGGAGGAGGGCGTCGCCGAGCGCGTCGAGCGCGAAGACGAGCCCGACCGGAAGTACTTCGCGCTCACCGACGCGGGCCGCGAGGAGCTGGCCGAGAAGCGCCGCGCGATCGGCGGCGAGGCGAGGGAGTTCGGCGACGTCGTCCTCGGCTTCTACCACCTGTACGCCGCGCTCGCAACCGACGGCCGGTTCGAGACCGACGACGCCGACGCCGACTGGAGGTACTCGGAGCGGTACAGCGCGTGGATCGTCGAGCAGATGATCCGGCACCACGAGCGCGACTTCGGCGAGTTCGAGCGGATCGACGCCTCGCCGGAGGAGTTCCGCGCGGCGGCGGACGGGGCGGACGTCGCCGACGCGTCGTCCGAGGCCGGAGGCGCCGCCGGCGAGGCCGAGACCGCGGACGACGCGGACGAGTCCGAGGGGGCCTCGTCCGGCGCCGCGGACGACTGACCCGGCGCGGTCTCCGCGTCGGCCGGTTCGCCGCGACTCACCGGTTGAGCAGCCGCCACAGGATCCCGCCCGGAAGCCCGGCGCGGACGAGCCGGTCGTACAGCCGGTCGGGGAGGACGCGCGCGAGCCGCGGCAGCCACCGCGCCCGGCGGCTCACCCGGTAGCGCGTCCGCGGGCGGGCCGCGGTCGCCGCGGTCACCACGCGCTCGACGACGGTCTCGACGTCGGTGGCCGCCGGGGAGTACCCCTCGAACGCGCGGTACGCGTCGGCGTACGGTCCCGCGCCGTCGGCGGCCTCGACCGCGGCTGCCGCCCGCTCGTTGAAGCCGGTTCGGACGGGGC
>NZ_NEWI01000210.1:0-3747 GCF_002135005.1 Halorubrum sp. SD612
GAGGAAGGCGATGTCAGACCGTGAGGGGGGCGTCGCGGACCGGAAGGAGGAACGCGAGGCGCTCCGCGAGGAGATCCGCGAGGCGACCCGGGAGCGCGACGAGCAGCGGTCGCTCGTCGCCGAGGCCGAGTCCGACCTCTCGGACCTGACCGACCGCCGAGACCGCTTGGAGTGGGAGATCGACGAGCTGGAGTCGCAGGTGGGCGCCTACGACGCCGACGAGATCCCCGACCTCGACGAGGTGGAGTCGCGGATCGAGGAGCTCGAATCGGAGATGGAGGCGCTCGAACCCGTGAACATGCTCGCGATCGACGAGTACGAGGAGGTCCAGGCGGCGCTCGACGAGCTTCAGGAGCGCCGCGACGTGCTCGTCGAGGAGCGCGACGCGATCGAGGAGCGCATCGAGGGGTACGAGGCGGCGAAGAAGGAGACGTTCATGGAGACGTTCGAGTCGATCAACGACCACTTCGAAGACATCTTCGCCCGCCTCTCGGCCGGGACGGGCGAGCTCGTCTTGGAGAACCCCGAGGATCCCTTCGAGGAGGGGTTAACGATGAAGGCCCAGCCCGCGGACAAGCCGGTCCAGCGGCTCGACGCGATGAGCGGCGGCGAGAAGTCGCTCACCGCCCTCTCCTTCATCTTCGCCGTCCAGCGGCACAACCCCGCGCCGTTCTACGCGCTCGACGAGATCGACGCGTTCCTCGACGCGGTCAACGCCGAGCGCGTCGGCGAGATGATCGAGGAGCTGGCCGAGGAGGCCCAGTTCGTCGTCGTCGGCCACCGCTCCGCGCTGTTGGAGCGCTCCGACCGCGCCATCGGCGTCACGATGCAGGGCGACAACCTCTCGGCGGTGACCGGGATGCGGTTCGGCGACGACGCCGACGAGGAGGGGGTGAGCGCGGATGACTGAGGACGGCGACGGAGCTTCCGGCGCGGATTCCGACGGCGGCGTCCCCGACCTCGACCTGACGAGCGAGCGCGACGGCGCGGGTCCCTTCGCCGACGACGCCCCGGACGGGGACGACCCAGCTCCGGGCGCCGACGGCTCCGAATCGGAAGACGGCCCCGGCCCGACCGACGCGGTCCCGGACGTCTCGCCCCCGGACGAGACAGACGACGACGAGGTCGAGCCGGTCGAGCTCCTCGTCCAGCTCGCCGAGGAGGGCGAGATCGAGCCGTGGGACATCGACATCGTCCAAGTGACGGACGCGTTCTTAGAGAAGCTCGACGAGACGGACCTCCGGACGACCGGGCGGGCGCTGTTCTACGCCAGCGTCCTGCTCCGGATGAAAAGCGACGGCATGCTGGCGGACGACGACGAGGAGGAGGAACCGGAGCCGGAGCCGTGGGAGGTCGCGATGGAGGGCGGTGCGCCGGACCCGGCCGCCGACGGGTTCGACCCCGTCGACAAGCTGGAAGAAGAGATCGACCGCCGGCTCGACCGCAAGAACACCCGCGGGTCGCCGGAGACGCTCGACGAGCTGGTCCGCGAGCTGCGCGAGGCCGAGCGCGGCTCGTGGTGGAAGGACTCCCGTCAGTACGACACCTCGGAGTCGCCGCACGGCCACGCCCGCGGCACGCAGACGCTCGACTACCACGCAGGCGACGAGTTCCGACAGGACGGGGAGCCGACCGCCGGGGAGGCGACCGATCGCACCCACGACGAGGACATCGAGGAGGTCATCGTGGAGATCGACAACACCCTCCGGACCCACTTCGACCGCGGGCGCACGGAGGTGCTGTTCGCGGAGATCGAGACCGCGGGCGGCCGCCCGTTCATGACGTACCTCGCGCTGCTTTTCATGGCCCACCGCGGCTCGGTCCGGCTCCAGCAGGACGACCTGTTCGGCGACCTGTGGGTGAAAGACCCCGCGGCGATGACCGGCGAGTCGGAAGCGATCGCGGACTGAGACGTTTTCGAGCGCGCGGTCGGTCGGCAGTGCGGACGTGCTGCGAACTCGGCGACGAACACCGGCAACGCCCCAGCCGCGAGGGCTCGGTGCGGCTCCCTGCGCGTCTTCGAGTCCAGCCCAGCGCCGCGGCCTCACGCCTCCCCGGCCTCGTCGGCGAGCGTCCGACACCGACAACCCCCGGCCGGTTGTCGCCGGTTCCGACACCGGTTTGTCGCCGGGCAGCCGCGGATCGCCGTGAGCGATTCCCCGACCGGGGTCGACCGCGATCCCGACCCGCGACCCCTGCGCGAGGACCCGCCGGCGGAGAGCCGCCGGACGCGGCTCTGGCGGCTCGGCTTCAACCTCCTCCCCGCGTACCGGGGCACCGGGGCTCGGGTCGACCACATCGCCGCCGACTGGCGCTATATCCGGATCCGCGTCCCGTTCAACTGGCGTACGCGGAACGCGGTCGGAACGGTGTTCGGCGGCAGCATCTACGGCGCGATCGACCCGGTGTACATGACGATGCTCCGCCGGACGCTGGGCGACGGATTCACCGTGTGGGACAAGTCGGCCGCGCTGGAGTTCATCGAGCCCGGCCGAGAGACGCTGTACGCGGAGTTCGACCTGCCGACGGCCGAGACCGAGGCGATCCGCGACGCGCTCGACCCGGGCGAGTCGACCGACCGCGAGTACCTCGTCTCGCTCGTCGACGAGGCGGGGGAGGTCCACGCGGCGTGCGAGAAGACGCTGTACGTGCGCCGGGACGCCTGAGTCGGTCGAGGGCGCTCGCGTCCGTCGCCGTGTCAGTCGTCGGCCGCCCTCCGGACCGAGTCGAGCGGCGACACCGAGATGACCAGCCGGTCGTCGGCCGTCGCGCTCACCATCTTCGACTCGGCGAACCGGCTGCCGTCGGCCCGGAGCCCCGTGCTCGTTCCGGTCCAGCGCTCGCCGTCGGTCACGACCGGGATGATGTTCGTCTGGATGTGTTCGACCGCCGGCTCGGGGTGGAGGCGCTGCCACGGCTCTCCCTCCAGTTCCTCGGGATCGTAACCGTACAGCGCGCCGTACTCCTCGCCGACGAACTCGAAGGTCCCGTCGGGCGCCACGGTACAGACCCCGTCGAGCGCGACGTCCACCTCGGTCAGGTCGTCGGTCTCCCGGCCCCCGAACCGCCCGTCCTCGCCGGCGGCGGCCCGCTTGACGCGCCGCAACAGCGCCGTGTAGCCGTCCGCGCCGCCGCGTTTCGACACGTAGTCGCTGACCCCCGCCCGCACCATCTCGGCCGCGATGTCGGCCGGCCCGGTCGCGGAGAACAGGAGGAAGGGGAGGTCCGGGTCGACCTCGCGGGCGGCCGAGAGCAGCTCCACGCCGGTCAGGCGAGGCATGTCGTAGTCGCTGACGACGCAGTCGAACGACTCGCGCTCGATGCGTCGGAGGGCGTCGTCGGGACGCGTCTCGACGGCGGTCTCGCAGTCGAGGTCGGCGTCGCGTTCGAGGTGGGTCGCGACGAGCCGCGCGAGCCCGGGCTCGTCGTCGACGCACAGCACGCGAAACGTCTCGCTCGTCATGCGCGTATTCGGCGGCGGGCGCACTTATCGGTGTCCGCCCGATGCTCAGCGGTGAGAACCGGAGCGCTCCGAGCGGCGCCTGACGGGCCCGGCGACCGAGAGGCGTTACGCCGTCACGCCCGCGACGAGCGCCTCCTCGACCGTCTCGACGAAGCGCTCGGGGTGTTCGACGTGCGGGAGCAGCCGCGCGCGGTCGAAGACGACGAGCCGCGCGTCGGCCGCGTCCGCGAGTTCGCGGCCGTCGGTGAGCGGGCTCACGGTCGCCTCCCGACCCCAGACGATCG
>NZ_NEWI01000211.1:0-3721 GCF_002135005.1 Halorubrum sp. SD612
CGAGGCGGAGGCGGCGTAGCGGGCGGTGTACGGCCCGGACTGCGGGCCGATCGAGGAGGGAACGCGATGAGCCGCTACGGACCGACTGCCGGCGGCGACGGACGGACGATCGGCGGTGGGGTCGCGGGCGGCCGAGCGGCGGCCGACGGCCGGCTCGGGTGGCTGGTCGATCCCCGCCTCCTGGCGGTCGCGGCCGGGAGCCTCGCCCTCGTCGTCCTCGCGGGGCTCGTTCAGGTGAGCTTCGGGGCGTACTCGATGACGGTGGGGCAGGCGTGGCGAGCGGTCCTCGACCCCGCGGTGCTGCTCGACCCGCGGTGGCTGCTCAACTTCCTCGCCGGCGAGGAGCTCATGCGGGCGATCACGGGGTTCCGGGGCGAGCTGCCGGAGCTCGGGCGCGAGACGCTCGTCGTCTGGAGCATCCGCCTGCCGCGGGTCCTCGTCGGCGTCATCGTCGGGATGAACCTCGCCGTCTCCGGAGCCATCTTCCAGGCGGTGACGCGGAACGAACTGGCGAGCCCGTTCATCCTCGGCGTCTCCTCCGGGGCGGGGCTGATGATCCTCCTCACGCTCGTCGTCTTCGGCGGGCTCTCGGCGTTCCTCCCGGTCATCGCGGCGCTGGGCGGCGCGGTCGCGTTCCTGATCGTGTACGCCATCGCGTGGAAGAACGGGACGAGTCCGGTCCGACTCGTCCTCGCTGGCGTCATCGTCGGCACCGTCTTCAGCAGCCTCCAGACGGGGCTGTTCTTCTTCGCCGACGACATCGGCGTCGTCCAGTCGGCGATCCAGTGGACGACCGGATCGCTGACGGGGACCGACTGGGAGCAGGTGCGGATGGCCCTCCCGTGGACGCTCGTCGCGCTCACGCTGTCGCTCGCGGGCTCGCGGCAGCTGAACCTCCTCCTCCTCGGCGAACAGACGGCGAAGTCGCTGGGGATGTCGATCGAGCGAGTGCGGTTCGGACTCTCCGGCGTCGCCGTGCTGGCGGCGGCCGCCAGCATCGCGGTGGCGGGCATCGTCAGCTTCGTCGGGCTCATCGTCCCCCACGTGGTCCGGAACCTCGTCGGCAGCGACTACAAGCGCGTGATCGTCGGCTGCCTGTTCGTCGGCCCGGCGCTGATGGTCGGCGCCGACGCGGGGGCGCGGCTCGGCATGAGCGTGGTGACCGGTGCGGACTCGCAGATCCCGGTGGGGATCGTCACCGGACTGGTCGGCGGGCCGTACTTCCTGTACCTGATGCGGCGACGACAGAACGTGGGTGACCTCTGAATGTCCATCGAACGCGCGAACGCGACGGAGCGGGACGAATCGGACGACCCGAACGAGACCGAGGGACGGCACGGAACCGACGCCGCGGACTCCGACGCGAGCGACCTCGACGGCGAGGACCTCGTGCTGGGCTATCCGACGGCCCCCGAACCCGTGATCGACGGCGAGTCGATCGCGGCCGAACCCGGCGCGGTGACGGCGCTCGTCGGTCCGAACGGCTCGGGGAAGAGCACCCTCCTGAAGGGGCTCGCGAACCAGCTCGCGCCGGAGGACGGCTCCGTGCTGCTCGACGGCCGAGACGTCCACTCGATGGAGACGAAGGCGCTCGCCCGGAAGCTCGGGCTGCTCTCACAGGAGAGCACGTCGCCGGACAGCATCACCGTCGAGGACCTGGTGTACCACGGGCGCTACCCGCACCGCGGGTTCTTCGAGCGGACGACGGAGGCGGACGCCCGCGCGGTCGAGCGCGCGATCGAACTGGCGGGCTGTGGCCACCTCCGGGACCGCGAGGTCGGGAGCCTGAGCGGCGGGCAAAAGCAGTTGGCCTGGATCGCGCTGGTGTTGGCACAGGACACCGACGTGCTCCTGCTCGACGAGCCGACGACGTTCCTCGATTTACACCACCAGATGGAGGTGATGGAGATAATCGAGACGCTGCGTTCGGAGAGCGAGGTCACCGTCGTCGTCGTGCTCCACGACATCGAACAGGCCGCCCGCCTCGCCGACCGGATGGTCGCGCTCAAGGACGGCGAGATCCGAGCGCGCGGCCCCCCGGAGGAGGTCGTCACGGAGGACCTGCTCTCGGAGGTGTTCCGCGTCGACGCCGACGTCGTCGACACCGACCGCGGTCCCCGGGTCACGCCGCTGCGAGCCAGACACGAGGAGTGAGCCGACTCGTCGTCCCGGAGCGCCTCGGGTCGCCGCCCACTAGTTTAGGTGGGCCTAAAGATCGGAGCGGTTAAGTTGTTTTAGGCTAGCCAAAAAATATGCCCAACGACGAAGCATCCCCGGAGTCGACTCGCAGAGCGTTCGCGAAGTACGGCGGCGCGGTCGCCCTCGGCGGCCTCCTCGCCGGTTGTACCGGCGGCACCGAGTCCGACTCGCCCGCCGGCGACGCGGACGGCTCCGGGTCGACCGACGACGGCTCGGCCGGATCGTCGGACGAGTCGGACGACGCCGGCGACGGGAGCTACACGGCGTCCATCTCGCCGACGGGCGAGGTGACGTTCGAGTCGCCGCCGGAGACGGTGTTCACGCGGCTCACCCACCACGCGGGCATGGCGTTCGCGCTGGGGCGGGGAGACGACGTCACCGCGCTCCACGCGCCGGACTACTACGACGGGCTCTGGAACCAGTTCGTCGAGCGGCTCCCGGGCGTCTCGCTCGACTGGTCGAGCCTGTACTCCTCGTGGCAGCCGGACAAAGAGAAGCTGTACGAACTCGACAGCGACCTCCACCTCGCGGACCCGGCGTGGATCACCCGGCAGGACGCGTGGAGCCGAGAGGACATCGACGAGATCGCCGAGCGCGTCTCGCCGTGGTTCGGCAACTCGCTGTCCGACCGCCGTCAGGAGCCGACGGGCGAGTGGGCCGACGGCTACCAGTACTACGGTCTGTGGGAGCAGTTCGAGATCGTCGCCGAGGCGTTCCGGGAGCGCGAGCGCTACGAGGCGCTCGCCGAGGTCCGAGACGGACTCCTCTCGACTATCGAGGACGGCCTCCCGCCGGAGTCGGAGCGCCCGACCGCGATCATGGTCGCCGCCGCCGACATCGAGCAGATCTACGCGTACACGCTGAGCAACCCCGGATTCCTCACGTCGCACACGCGTCCGCTCGGGCCGCGCGACGCCTTCGAGGGGAGCGTCGACTCCGGCACGGTCGTCGACTTCGAGACGATACTCGAGGCCGACCCCGACGTCATCCTCTACCTCGGCGGCTTCGAACCGGGAACGGACATGGCCGGCCGGCGGGCCGCCTTCGAGGAGGACCCGGTCGGCTCGGAGGTCACCGCGGTGAAAAACGACCGCATCCACCCGCAGGGCGCCCGATATCAGGGACCGATCCTCAACCTCTTTCAGCTGGAGATGACGGCGAAGCAGCTGTATCCCGAGGAGTTCGGCGCGTGGCCCCGCTACGAGGAGGGTCCGTACCCGGAGATCCCGGAGGACGAGCAACTGTTCGACCGCGAGCGGGTCGCGGACGTCATCAACGGGGGCCCGTAGATGCGCGCCCGCGAGTGGACCGTCGCGGCGACGTACGGCGACCCGACCGACTACGACGTGCCCGCGCTGCCGACGTGGCGCGTCGAGCGCGGCGGGAACGGCGACCTCGCGTTCGCGGCGACCGACCGCGACGAGCCGTTCATCGCCGCGGAGCGGCCGGTCCGAGTTCGCCGATGACCGCGGGATCGTCGGCCGCTCCGGCGCGCCCGATCGACGCCTCGGCCCGCTCGGGT
>NZ_NEWI01000212.1:0-3721 GCF_002135005.1 Halorubrum sp. SD612
CGACGAGGGGCTCGACGCGCTCCGCGAGCCGATCGCAGAGCGGCCGTATCGGAAGGTGAGCGTGGACTGTCCCGACGACGCGAAGGCGCCCGCGATGGACCGGCTGGAGACGGCGCTGCCGGACGCGTTCCCCGACGCCGCGGTCGACACGGACCACGGGGTCCGGCTGGAGTTCGAGGACGCCTCGTGGACGCTCGTGCGGCCCTCGGGCACGGAGCCGTACGTCCGCGTGTACGCGGAAAGCGACGACGTGGACGCGCTGGTCGCCGAGGTCGAGGCCGTCGTCGAGGACGCCGTCGCGGCGGCGTAGGCGGCTGACGGCCCGGCGCGGCGCTCCCGGTCGCTCTCGTTTCCCGACCGTTGACGACCGTGAGGGATTCGGGTTCGTGGATCGAACGACCGGGAATTGCCCGCGATCCCCCCGGTATTCGACCGCCTCATCTCACGAACGTGTCTCCTCGATGCCGCGGGAACGACGAATTTATGCCCCGTTCCGACGGGGATAGAAGTGAGATGGCATCCGACTTCGAACGGCGACGGTTCATCAAGGCGGCAAGCGCGGCGGGCCTGATCGGCCTCGCCGGATGTAGCGGCGGCCCGAGCGAGGACGGCGGGGACGGGTCGAACGAATCGGACGGCGAGGACGGCGGTGACGGCTCCGACGGGTCGGACGGCTCCGACTCGACGACGAGGGTCGGTATCGTCTACTCCGACGGCGGCCTCGGCGACAACTCGTTCAACGACGCGGCTCAGCAGGGGATCTTCCGTGCCGAGGAGGAGTTCGGGATCGAGTACAACGAGGCCGAGCCCGAGGGCGCCGGCGAGTTCAGTCAGTTCCAGCAGCGGTACGCGAGCTCGACGGACCCCGACTACGACCTGGTCTCCACGATCGGGTTCAACCAGGGCGACGCGCTCAGCGAGACCGCGCCGCAGTACTCCGACCAGGACTTCATGATCGTCGACACCGTCGTCGACGAGCCGAACGTCGCGAGCTACCTCTTCCGCGAGGAGGAGGGGTCGTTCCTGATGGGCGTCCTCGCCGGGCGCCTCTCCACGACCGACTTCTCCGCCGGCGAGGGCGCGACCGACCCGGACTCGACGAACGTCGGGTTCGTCGGCGGGGTCGACAGCCCCGTCATCCGCCGGTTCCAGGCCGGCTTCGAGGCGGGCGTCGACTACGCGACAGATGACGTCGACGTCATCACCAGCTACGTCGGCAGCTACGCCGACCCGACCGGCGGCCAGGAGGCCGCGCTGTCGATGTACCAGAGCGGCGCCGACGTCGTCTACCACGCCGCGGGCGCGACGGGCGTCGGCGTCTTCCAGGCGGCACAGGAGGAGGGCCGGTTCGCCTTCGGCGTCGACCAGGACCAGTCGGTCTCCGAGGAGTCGTTCGCCGACGTGATCGTCGCGTCGATGGTGAAGCGCGTCGACACCGCCGTCTACGAGTCGATCTCGAACGTCATCGACGACAACCACCAGGGCGGGAGCACCACCGCGCTCGGGCTGGAGTCCAACGGGGTCGAGTGCGTTTACGGGCAGGAGATCGGCGATCAGGTGCCCGAGGAGATCCGGACCGCGGTGTCGGACGCCCGCGACGCGATCATCGCCGGCGACATCGACGTGCCGGACACGACGAGCAACTGAGCGCCGCCCCGCGGTTTTCCGCGAGCGGTAGACCGACTGACAGCACCGCTGGCGTCAGCTCGGAATCCGCGCGTTTTTAGGCTCCCACGCGGAGTTACGGGTGAATGAACCCGGCGGTCCACTTGGACGGCATCACGAAGCGATTCCCCGGGGTCGTCGCGAACGACGACGTCGACCTCTCGGTGGAGCGCGGGAGCGTCCACGCCCTCCTCGGCGAGAACGGGGCCGGCAAGACCACGCTGATGAACGTGCTGTACGGTCTCTACCAGCCGACCGAGGGGACCGTTCGCCTCGACGGCGAGCCGCAGGCGTTCGACTCGCCGCGCGACGCGATCGACGCCGGCGTCGGCATGATCCACCAGCACTTCATGCTGGTCGACCCGATGACGGTGTGGGAGAACGTCGTCTTGGGCAACGAGCCGAAGGCGTGGGGCGGACTGCGCGTGGACCGGGAGGCGGCCCGCGAGGCGGTCGTCGAACTGAGCGAGCGGTACGGGTTCGACGTGGACCCGGACGCGACGATCGCGGACATCTCGGTCGGCGAACAGCAGCGCGTCGAGATCCTGAAGGCGCTGTACCGCGGCGCCGACGTGCTCATCATGGACGAGCCGACCGCGGTGTTGACCCCGCAGGAGGTCGACGAGCTGTACGGCGTCTTCGAGGAGCTCACCGACCAGGGGAAGACGATCATCTTCATCTCGCACAAGCTCGGCGAGGCGCTGTCCGCGGCCGACGACATCACCGTCCTCCGAGACGGCGTCAACGTGGGCACCGTCGCCGCGGACGGCGTGACGCGCGAGGAGCTCGCGGAGATGATGGTCGGCCGGGAGGTGCTCATGGACCCCGCGACGTCGCCCCGGGAGGCGGGCGACCGCATGCTCGCGGTGACCGGACTCGGCGTCGAGGACGACCGCGGCGTCGAGGCGGTCTCGGACCTCTCCTTCGAGCTCCGCGCCGGCGAGATACTGGGGATCGCGGGCGTCGACGGCAACGGCCAGTCGCAGCTCGTCGAGGCGATCACCGGCCTGCGAGAGGCGACCGCCGGGGAGATCCGCTACCGCGGCGAGTCGATGGTCGGGAAGACGCGCCGCGACCGGATCAAACGCGGGATGGCGTTCGTCCCGGAGGACCGCCAGGAGCGCGGGCTGGTCATGTCGTACGACCTCGTCGAGAACGGCATCCTCGGCAGCCAGCACGACCCGCCGTTCGCGAGCCGCGGGCGCCTCGACTGGGACGCCTCCCGCGACCACGCCGAGTCCGTCATCGAGCAGTACGACGTCCGGCCGCCGGACGCCGACGCCGACGCCGAGTCGCTGTCGGGCGGGAACCAGCAGAAGTTCATCGTCGGCCGCGAGTTCGAGCGCGACCCGGAG
The DNA here is from genome assembly GCF_002135005.1 of Halorubrum sp. SD612. Classification (NCBI taxonomy): domain Archaea; kingdom Methanobacteriati; phylum Methanobacteriota; class Halobacteria; order Halobacteriales; family Haloferacaceae; genus Halorubrum; species Halorubrum sp. SD612. Next base: position 3,021 of record NZ_NEWI01000212.1, read on the forward strand.
CTGGTCGTCGCGATGCATCCGACCCGCGGGGTCGACATCGGCTCGACCGAGTTCCTCCACGACCGACTGCTCGACCTGCGCGCCGAGGGGAAGGCCGTCCTGCTCGTCTCCTCCAAGCTCGACGAGGTACAGGGGCTCTCCGACCGGCTCGCGGTGATGCACGAGGGCGAGTTCACGGGGGTCGTCGACCCCGCGACGGTGACCGAAGAGGAGATCGGGCTCCTGATGGCCGGCGAGTCGCTCGACGACGACTCCGTCGAGGGGGCGGCGCTCCACGACGCCGCGGTCGAGGACGCGGTCGGCGGAGCCGCCGGCGGCGACGAGGAGGTGGACGCGTGAGCGACTCGGGGCCGGACGCGGACCGGGGCGGCTCCCTCCTCGCTCGCGTCGTCGCGCCGTTCGTCGACCGGAGCGTGGCGGAGCGGCTCGTCATCAGCGTCGCCGCGATCCTCCTCTCGGTCGCCATCGGGTTCGCGATCGTGCTGGTCTCCGGCCGGATCGCCGAGTGCTCGACCGCCGCGTGGACGCTACCGTTCACGGGGCTCGGCTTCTGTTACGACCCGTTCGAGGTGTACGTCGTCCTGTTCAACGGCGCGCTCGGCTACCCGTTCGCCGTCGACACGCCGGTGCTCTTCAACCCCGAATGGACGCCGTCCAACCTCCCCTTCGGGCTGACGCTCTCGGCGACGCACCCCCTGACC
>NZ_NEWI01000213.1:0-3690 GCF_002135005.1 Halorubrum sp. SD612
CGGGAAGGGGTGGCGCCCCGAGCCGCCGGCGTGCGGGCACGGCGAGGCAACCGCGGACGGCCGGCCGCGCTGCGCGCAGTTCGACCGCGTGGTCGATCCCGGTCGCGAGTGCGGGAGCGGCTGTCCCGCGTTCGAGCCCGCGGACCCGGCGGCGGCGGACCGGGAGCGGCTGCGGGACGAGCGGACGGCGTGGGTCGCGGACCCGGAGGGAGGCGGTCCCCGCCGCCAGTCCGGACTCTCGCGGTACCTGTGAGAACGCTTATACGGCGAGGGAGGGTGTTTCCGCGTATGGACGAGATCGAAGACGTCTTCGTCGCGCGACTGATGTCGACGGACCTCCACACGGTGACGCCGGACACGCTGGTCGAGGACGCGGCCGCGGTGCTGCTCGACAACGACGTCAGCTCGGTGCTGGTCGTGGACGACGACGGGGGGCTCGTGGGGATCCTCACGTCGACGGACTTCGTGGACATCGTCGCGAAGAGCCGGCCGAAGGCCGAGACGACGGTCGAGCGGTACATGACGCGGGACCCGATCACGGCCGGCGCGCAGGACGACGTCGCGGCCGTCGCCGCGACGATGCTCGAACACGGGTTCCACCACGTCCCGGTCGTCGACGGGGAGACGCCCATCGGCATCATCACCACCTCCGACTTCGCGGCGTACGTCTCCTCGCCGGAGTCCGCGTCGGTCTGAGCGCCGCGCCGCCCGACGCGTCCGGGGCGATCAGACGCGTCCGCGACAGCGACAAGTGCCGCCACTTCCTGTGCCCGTATTACTCCGGAGGGCGTACCGGAGGCCGTGTCCGATCACCTGCATCTCAACCTCTTCACCATGTCCTCGGTCGAGCACGTCTCGCCCGGGTCGTGGCGGTACCCCGGCGACCGGTCGGCGGACTACGCCGACCGCGAGTACTGGACCGAGGTCGCGCGCACCGCCGAGCGGGGCGGCTTCGACGCCGTGTTCTTCGCGGACGTGCGCGGGGTCTACGACGTGTACGGCGACGACCGCGAGACGGCCGTCGAGAGGGCGGTTCAGACCCCCGCGAACGACCCGCAGCTCGTCGTGCCGGCGATGGCGGAGGTCACGGACGACCTCGGCTTCGCGGTGACGCGCTCGACGACGTACACCCACCCCTACCAGCTCGCGCGGGAGTTCTCGACGCTCGATCACCTCACCGGCGGGCGCGTCGCGATCAACGTCGTCACCTCCTACCTGGAGTCGGCCGCCGAGAACCTCGGCCTCGACGAACGGATGGACAAGGAGACTCGGTACGACCGCGCCGACGAGTTCTTAGACGTCTGTTACAAGCTGTGGGAGGAGTCGTGGGACGACGACGCCGTCGAGGTCGATCGCGAGAGCGGTCGGTACGCGGACCCCGAGAAGGTCCACGCCATCGGCCACGAGGGCGACCACTTCTCCGTGCCGGGCCCGCACGGGTGCGAGCCGTCGCCGCAGCGCACGCCCGTCGTCTATCAGGCCGGCTCCTCCGACCACGGCCGCTCGTTCGCGGCGCGCAACGCCGAGGCCGTCTTCGCCAGCCAGCCGACCGAGGAGGGGGTCGTCGAGTACATGGAGGACGTGAAGTCGCGCGCCGCCGACGCCGGCCGCGACCCCGAGAGCCTCCGCTTCTTCATCGGCGTGGTGCCGGTCGTCGGGGAGACCCGGGAGCTCGCGGAGGCGAAGCGCGCGGAGTACAAGCGCCACGTCGACGTGGAGGCGACGCTCGCGCTCCTCTCCGGCTTCCTCGACATGGACCTCTCCGAGCTCGACCCGGACCAGAAGGTCGAACACATCGAGACGGACGCGATCCAGGGGACGATGAACGCGTTCACGAAGGCCCAGCCCGACCGCGAGTGGACGGTCCGCGAGGTCGCGGAGTTCTGCGGACTCGGCACCACCTCGCCGACGATCGTCGGCACCCCGGAGCAGGTCGCCGACGAGCTCGAGCGCTGGCACGAGGAGGTGGGCGTCCACGGGTTCAACGTCAAGGAGGTCGTCCGCCCCGACTCGCTCGTCGACTTCGTCGACCTCGTCGTCCCGGAGCTGCGCGAGCGCGGACTCGTTCCCCCGGCCGACGCCGCCCCTCCGGGCGAGACGCTCCGCGAGCGACTCCTCGGCGAGGGACAGACGCGGCTCCGCGCGGACCACCCCGCCCGCCGGTAGCGCGGAGTCCGTCCGGGTCCCGACTCAGCCGGGCGGTTTCGTTCGGTTCCACGGATCGTGTTAGCGGGCTGTTGTGAACGGATTGCCGCTAACTAATACGACAACGCTGCCGCCCCCGGCATGCTTAAGTGTCTACCTGCGCTTGTCTCAGGTGACGCTTCGCTTGGAGGGCCGAAGCGTCAGCGGGGACCTACAGAACGGCACGCCCGTGCCACCTTTTCCCGGCACGGGCGTGCCGTTCGTTCCTTTACTCACCGAGCGAGCCGCTCGCGCAGCCGCAGGCAACGACCGTTCCGCGCCGACCGGGACTGTGCGTGGCCGGCCCGTAGAAGACGCCGTTCTTCAGAGGTTTTCCTCTTGGTACGCGCCCTCGTACGTCCCGTCGTGGTCGGCCTCGGCGAGGACGAGCTGCGCGATCCGCGCGCCCGGCTCGATCTCGATCGGGTGGCCGACGTCGAGACGACCCTCGCCGACCCCCTCGTAGCCGGCGTCCCACACCGCGGTGTCGAGGGTACAGGCGTTGCGCAGCAGCGTCGAGCGCGGGAGGACGAACCCGATCCGCCCCTCCGGGATCCGCACCGGCTCGCCGTACCGGACGACGTAGCTCCCGCGTTCGAGCCGATAACAGTCGCCCCGCGGCTCCAGCTCCCGCCGCTCGCCCACGCGCTTCCCGTCGCGCCCGAGCCGGCCCGGTTCGGTCTGTGCGAACACCGCGTCGACGGTGAGGTCGACGCCGTTCGGCTGTCGCTGCGCGTCGTCGAGGTCGGCACCGGCCGCCTCCAGCGCCGCCGCGACCGCGGCTCCCGAGTCGAACATGCGCGTCCGGAACCGCGGGCGAACCTAAACGGTGTCGCCCGCGCTCCGCGACCGGCGGACCGGAAGCGGAGAGTCTCGCCGGGAGCGTCGAGAGCGCCGATTTTGGGCGATTCAGGCGTTTAATGACCTAAAACACTCGGCACGGCTACGTATTTCACGGTGGATGATACCACGCCGAGATCGCAGCGAACGTTGCCGCAGCGGGGGATCTAACACGGTCGATCTTCGGGAAACTCGCGGGTTTTATATCCACGGGAGGGCCATCTGCGGATGATATGGGACAGACGATTACGGAGAAGATCCTCGATGAGCATCTCGTCGAGGGCGAGCTGACGCCCGGCGAGGAGATCGGCATCGAGATCGATCAGGTGCTGACGCAGGACACGACGGGGACGATGGTGTGGCTCCAGTTCGAGGCGCTGGAGATGGACGAGGTCCAGACGGAGCTGGCCGCGCAGTACTGTGACCACCAGACGTACCAGTTCGACTTCAAGAACACCGACGACCACCGCTTCCTCCGCTCCGCGGCCGGCACGTACGGCGCGTACTTCTCCCGGCCCGGCAACGGGATCTGCCACCAGGTCCACAAGGAGAACTTCGCGGCGCCCGGCAAGACGCTGCTCGGCTCCGACTCGCACACGCCGACCCCCGGCGGGCTCGGCCAGCTCGCGATCGGCGCGGGCGGGCTCGACATCGCCGTCGCGATGG
>NZ_NEWI01000214.1:0-1132 GCF_002135005.1 Halorubrum sp. SD612
CGGAATCGCCCCCAGGGGCCCAGTCCCCGTCCGCGGCCGCGACCCCCTCGCGATCCGGGCCGTTCCCGGCGAGCAGCTCGTCGAGGAAGGTGCCGATCAGCGTGTGGATGTTCACCGTGATCGAGTTGCCGACGACGACCTCCTCGGGCTCGGCGCCCACGAGCGGCGCGAGCGCGTCGCCCAGCCGCTCCCCGACCTCGAACCACGGCGGGTCGGCGTCGGTCCAGCCCGCGATCAGCCGGTCGCGCCACTCGTCGACCACGCGGTCGAGGCTCGCGAGGGCGGCGTCGCTCGCTGGCCCGAGCGAGTTCCCGTCCATATACAGGAGGTCGTCCGGCACGCGGTAGCGGTCCGCGAACCCGGAGAGCGGGTCGTCGTCGTCGAGGCGCGCGGCGAGCAGGGCGGGATCGCCGCCGATCCCCTCGCCCGCGAGCGCGTCCCGTGCGGGGGCGTACGGGTCGTCCATACCCGATCGGGTGTTGCCGTCGACAAATCGCTTCCGGGCCGTCGACTCGGATTTAAAAGGAGTGTCGGGTCGCTACTCGACGATGTCGATCGCCGGGCGCCCCGGCTCGGCCTTCCGGACCACGCTCTCGTCGGCGCCCTCGGCGCGCTCGACGCGGACCGGGGCGTCGAACTCGCGCTCGATCAGCCACGCGGCGGCGCGTAAGGCGTCGTACTCGGCGTCGCCGCCGAGCGTCTCCCGGAGCGCTTCCCGGTTGGCCTGGAGGTCCTGGCCGAACGAGGCGGCGGCGTCCCCCTGCTCGCGGATGTGGCTCTCGGCCATCAGCTCGGAGATCAGGTTGTCGGCGTCGCTGTCGATCGCGATCGACAGCGCGTCGTACTTCCAGTCGGGCGCGACGACGACGTCGATCCGCTCGGGGTCGTCGATCCCCGCGACGTCGACGATGTCGCGCACGTCCTCGCGGGTGTTCGCGACCAGCCGGCGGCGGCGCTCGACGGTGTCGCGGTCGACGCTCGCGGTCGGCCAGTCGGCCTCGGCGACGAACCCGTCGCGGCCGAGCGTCCCCCACCTGTCCCTTAAACCCATCTGACCCTGCCGACGAAGAGGGTAGTCTAAACCGCGGTGGGCGCCGCGTCATCTAAAAACAACGACACAAACACATCACAG
>NZ_NEWI01000214.1:1142-3600 GCF_002135005.1 Halorubrum sp. SD612
CGGTAGCTCCGGAGCGTCCCCACGAGGTCCTGCGCCTCGCGGAGCGCGACGTTGAACGTCAGGTCGTCGTACTCCGCGCCCGCGATGGCGACCGCGGCGTCCGTCTCGTCGGCGACGTACTCGTCGATCTCGTCGCGCTCGGCGGCCTCGGCGTCGCCGTCGCCGGCGGTCACCACGTCGCCCGCGGCGTAGTCCCCGACGAGGCCGTCGAGCCGGGTCAAAAAGCGGTGGGTCGAGCGGACGCCCTCCTCGGACCAGTCGAAGTCGCGCTCTGGCTGGGCGGCCTCCATCATGAACAGCCGCGCGGTGTCGGCGCCGTACTCGTCGACGATGCGCTGGGGCGAGACGACGTTCCCCTTCGACTTGGACATCTTCTCGCCCTCCAGCTGGACCATCCCCTGCGCCAGCAGGTTCGTGAACGGCTCGCGGTGCGCTAAGTCCTCCTCGTCGGCGAGCACCTTCGTGAAGAACCGCGAGTACAGCAGGTGCATCACGGCGTGCTCGATGCCGCCGACGTACTGGTCGACCGGCATCCAGTCGTTCGCGCGGTCGAGGTCGAAGGGGGCGTCGTCGAGGGCCGGCGAGACGTACCGCAGGAAGTACCACGAGGAGTCGACGAACGTGTCCATCGTGTCGGTCTCGCGGGTCGCGGGCCCGCCGCAGTCGGGACAGGTCGTCTCCTGCCACTCGTCGGCGGCGTCCAGCGGGTTCCCGGTCGTGTTGATGAACTCGGGCAGCTCGACGGGCAGGTCCTCGTCGGGCACCGGCACGGCGCCGCAGTCGTCGCAGTGGACCATCGGGATCGGCGTCCCCCAGTAACGCTGGCGGGAGATCCCCCAGTCGCGCAGCTGGTACTGCGTGGCCGGCTCGGCGCTCTCGACGTCCTCGGTGATCCGCTCGCGGGCCGTCTCGCTGTCGAGGCCGCTGTACTCGCCCGAGTCGACGAGGACGCCGTCGTCGGTGAACGCCTCCTCCTCCACCTCGGGCGCGTCCGGGGCGGTCTCGCCGGCCGGGTCGTCCGGCTCCGGCGCGATCACGGGGCGGATCTCGACGCCCTTCTCGGTCGCGAACGCGTGGTCGCGCTCGTCGTGGGCGGGCACGGCCATCAGCGCGCCGGTCCCCACGTCCGAGAGGACGAAGTCGGCGACGAAGACGGGGATCTCCTCGCCCGTGGCGGGGTTGGTGGCGGTGAGCCCGGTCGCGACGCCGTTCGGCTCGTCGCCGTCGGGGTCGGCCTCCTCCTCGATGAACCGTCGGACGTCGTCGTCCTCCGCGGCCAGCTCCTCGCTGATCGGGTGGTCCGGCGCGAGCGCGAAGAACGTCGCGCCGTAGATGGTGTCGATCCGGGTCGTGAACGCGGTGACGGGGCCGTACTCCCGCGGCTCGGTCCCCTCGCCGCGTCCGTTCGAGGCGCTCCGCGCCTCGCTGACCTCGAAGTCCACTTCGCTCCCGTACTGCCGCCCGATCCAGTTGCGCTGCATCTGCCGGACCGAGTTCGGCCACCCCTCCAGCCCGTCGATGGCCTCCAGCAGCTCGTCGGCGTACTCGGTTATCTTCAGGAACCACTGGTCGAGCTCGCGGGTCTCGACGGGGGTGTCGCAGCGCCAGCACAGCTCCGCGTCGCCCTCGACCTGCTCGTCGGCGAGGACGGTCTCGCAGGAGGGACACCAGTTCACCTCGGCGTCGCGGCGCTCCACGAGGCCGGCCTCGTGGAAGCGGCGGAACAGCCACTGGTTCCACCGGTAGTAGTCGGGGGTACAGGTGGTGACCTCGCGGTCCCAGTCGTAGCCGAACCCCATCGACTTCATCTGTCCCTTCATCGTGCCGATACAGTCGAACGTCCAGTCGCGGGGGTTCGTGTCGCGCTCCTTGGCGGCGTTCTCGGCGGGCAGCCCGAACGCGTCCCACCCCATCGGGTGGAGCACGTCGTCTCCCCGCATCCGGCGGTAGCGCGCGTACGCGTCCGTGATGGTGTAGTTGCGGACGTGGCCCATGTGGAGCTTCCCGGACGGGTACGGGTACATCCCGAGGACGTACGTCGGGTCCGAGGCCTCGTCCGGGACGTGGTAGACGTCGGCGTCGTCCCACGCCTCCTGCCAGCGTTCCTCGACCGTCGCGTGGTCGTATCCCTCCTGAGACATCTGCTTATATACCCGTGGTCGGCTCGGCGTCGTATAGCTTTCCATCCAGTGGTGGGCCGTGACACGCGGCCCCGCGGGCCGCAACGGCGTCGAGCCCGCTGTCGCCTACAGCTTCTCGGAGTTCCGCGCCTGCTCGACGCGCTTGGTCGCCTGTTCGATCCGCTTTCCGGTCGCGTTCGCGAGCCCGGGCGGGAGCCCGGCCCGCGCGGCCGCGAGCCGCTCTTCGATCCGCGCGATCCGGTCGAGCACGTTCGCCAGCTGTCGATTCGTGCCCTCGGCGTCGCCCTCGCGGGCGCGCTCCTCGGCCCGCCTCGCTT
>NZ_NEWI01000215.1:0-3590 GCF_002135005.1 Halorubrum sp. SD612
ATCCACCGCTACTAGCCGGACTACCGCCACCGGCCGATCCACCGCTACTAGCCGGACTACCGCCACCGGCCGATCCACTGCCACTAGCCGGACTACCGCCACCGGCCGGTGGCGGTAGTCCGGCTAGTAGCGGTGGATCGGCCGGTGGCGGTAGTCCGGCTAGTAGCGGTGGATCGGCCGGTGGCGGTAGTCCGGCCGGCGGCAGTGGGTCGCCCGGTGGCGATGCCGCCGGAGGCACCGCCGGTTCGGCAGGGTCAGTCGGCCGCGCCAACGACTCCGGCGCGGGCGGGCCGAGGTCGGCCGGAGGAGCGTCAGAGTCGGTCGCGAACCGCTCGGGACCCCGCACGGGAGGTGACGTCTCCATCGCTCCCGGTGCGTCCGAAATCCCGCGGTCCGCGGGGCCGCCGGAGCTTTTCGACACCGGTCGGCCGGCGCGCGGCGCGGCGGGCTCCGCAGTCGTGGGGCCCCGGTCGGTCGACGGAGGGCCTACGCGCGACGCCGGAGGAGAGAGCGGCGACGCGACGCCGTCCGGGCAGGACGACTCGTCCGCACCGAGCGATCCGCCTGCGTCGAGCGATGCGCCCGCGGAGGGCGACCGGTCCCCGGGCGAGGCCGACGCGAGCGACCTCGGGTACGACGACGCACCGATCCGCTCGACCGCGTACGACCTCCCCGGGTTCGGCCCCCTCGCGTCGCTCGCGTCGGTCGTCGGCGCGTCGCTGCTCGCTCGGCGTCGCGGACGCGGAGCGTGACTCCCGGACCCGTCGGTATCCTTTTGCTCGCCGACGCCCTTCGACCGCGTATGAGCGCGACCATCACACCGCCGAGGGAACGCACGTGCGAACTGTGCGGGCGCGAGGAGCGGTGGGACGGCGAGGTCGACGGCTGGCGGATCGCGGACGAGCCCGGCAACGTCTACTGTATCCACGAGTGGGACATCAACGGGACGTTCGTCCCCCTCGACGAGTAACCGTATCTGAACGTTCTACCACTCTGCGCCGAATACGCGAGGTATTCGAAGAGGATACTTGCTGATCGAGTTGATCTATAGCTTGAAACCGCGACATTTCTGATCGATCTCAAGGTGTGTGATCTGTTCACCACCCATGATGAATAATTACCTTATATTCCCTAATGTGTGTACGATGGATCCTACCCCTATCAGGGTCATACCTTTAACTGTTCACTCGTACGCGAGTGTATGACCAAGTCACGTAGTACCACCCGGGGCGTACGCGACTCGGAGTCCTCGGGCCGGGAGGACGGGCTCGCGGCGCCGACGGACGACCGATCGAACTGCGGTATCGGCGGGGTCGTGGACCTCGACGGCGCGCCGTCGCACGAGGCCGTCTCGGACGCGGTCGAACTGCTCGAAAACCTCGAGCACAGGGGAACGACCGGCGCCGAGGAGAACACCGGTGACGGCGCGGGGATCATGGTCGCGCGCCCCGACGCGTTCTTCCGCGAGGTCGTCGACGCCGACCTGCCGGAGGAGTACGCGGTCGGCTCCGTGTTTATGCCGCCGGAACCGGGCGTCCAGGCGGAGATCCACGACGTCATCGCCGAGGTGTGCGCCGTCTACGGGCTGGAGGTGCTCGCGTGGCGCTCCGTCCCGACCGACAACGCCGACCTCGGGGCGACCGCGCTCGAATCGGAGCCGGAGGTGTCGCAGGTGTTCGTCGCCCCCGTCGAGGGCGCGGGCCTCGCGCAGCGCTTCACCAGCGAGGAGAACCCGTCGGACGACGTCGACCCCGACCTGCTCGGGTTCGACCGCGCGCTGTACGCCGCCCGCCGCGAGATCGAGAACGCGGTCTCGGACGTCGACGGCGCGGGCCGGTTCTACGTCTGCTCGCTCGACCGCCAGCGCGTCGTTTACAAGGGCCTGCTGAAGGGGTCGCAGCTCGCCGACTACTACCCCGACCTGACCGACGAGCGGTTCGCGAGCCACGTCGCCTTGGTCCACGCGCGGTTCTCGACGAACACGCTCGGCGCGTGGCACCTCGCGCACCCGTACCGCAACATCGTCCACAACGGCGAGTTCAACACGATCCGCGGGAACGTCAACTGGATGCGCGCCCGCGAGAACGACCTCGAACACCCGGCGTTCGGGGCGGAGCTGGACACGATCAAACCGGTGATCGACGACCCGAACCAGTCCGACACCGCGAGCGTCGACAACGCGCTCGAACTCCTCCTCCAGACCGACCGCGACCTCCCGCACGCGCTCCGGATGCTGATCCCGGAGGCGTTCCGCGGCGACGACCTGATGGCCGACGACCGGGCTGACTTCTACGACTACCACGCCTCGCTGGTCGAGCCGTGGGACGGTCCCGCGCTCGTCATCGGCTTCGACGGCGAGCGCGTCGCCGGCGTCTTAGACCGCAACGGCCTCCGCCCGTGCCGGTACGAGGTGACGACCGACGACCGCCTCGTCGTCGGCAGCGAGGTGGGCGCGCTCCCGACCGAGCCCGCCGACGTGCGGCGTCGCGGCCGGCTCCAGCCCGGCGAGATCTTCGTCGCCGACCCCGAGGCGGGCCGGATCGTCCCCGACGACGAGGTGTTCGAGGAACTCACGGACGAGAAGTACGGCGAGTGGGTCGAGGACGGGCAGGTCGACCTCGACGCGCTCACTGACGAGGACGGCGTCGCGGCGGGGATCGACGCCGGCTCCGCCCGCGATCCGGACGGCGAGGAGGCAGAGAGCGAGGAGGCGAAGCCGACCGTCCGCGCCCATCAGGCCGCGTTCGGCTACACGACCGACTCGCTGAACCACCTCGTCGAGCCGATGGCGAAGGACGGGAAGGACCCGGTCGGCTCGATGGGCGACGACACGCCCCTGTCGGTGCTCGCCGACGTCGACCGCCCGCTCTTCACCTACTTCAAGCAGCTGTTCGCGCAGGTGTCGAACCCGCCGATCGACTACATCCGCGAGGAGCTCGTCACCTCGCTGGAGACGCGCATCGGGAACCAGCGCAACCTCCTCGACGAGACGCCCGAACACGCCGAGCAGATCGTCGCCGACACCCCGATCCTGACCGACGCCGAGGCGGCGGCGCTGCGAGACCTCCCGGGGCCGGGCGAGCGCGCGCCCGGCGAGCGTCGGTCCGGTGAGGGCGACGCGGCCGACGACGGGCCCTCGTTCACCTCGGTCACCGTCGACGTCACCTACGACCGCGACGGCTCGCTCGTCGACGCCGTGAGTCGGGTCCGCGAGGACGCCGCGGCCGCCATCGAGGACGGCGCGGACGCGGTCGTCCTCTCCGACCGCGCCGTGGGGCCGGACCGGCTCGCGGTGCCGAGCCTGCTCGCGACCGGCGCGGTCCACCACCACCTCGTCCGCAAGGGGCTCCGCAACCGCGCGGGGCTCGTCGTCGAGTCCGGCGAACCCCACGAGGTCCACCACATCGCGACGCTCGTCGGCTACGGCGCGGACGCGGTCGACCCGTACCTCGCGTACGCCTCCATCGCCGACGTGGTCGCCGGGCCCGACGGCGCCGACGAGGACGAGGCGCTCGCCGCCTACCGGCACGCGCTGGAGGACGGGCTCCTCAAGACGATGGCGAAGATGGGCATCTCGACGATGGAGTCGT
>NZ_NEWI01000216.1:0-3556 GCF_002135005.1 Halorubrum sp. SD612
CTCGTCGAGGACGACACCGCGGAGGCGATCGTCGCCGCCGCCGACGAGGTGATCGCGGGCGAGCACGACGACCAGTTCCCGGTCGACGTGTTCCAGACCGGCTCCGGCACCTCCTCGAACATGAACGCTAACGAGGTGATCGCCAACCGCGCCGCCGAGATCGCGGGCGCGGAGATCGGCGACCGGGTCGTCCACCCCAACGACCACGTCAACTACGGGCAGTCGTCGAACGACGTGATCCCGACGGCGATGCACGTCGCCGCGCTGGAGGCCGTCGAGAAGGACCTCGTGCCGGCACTGGAGACGCTCCACGCGGAGCTGGAGGCGAAGGAGGCCGAGTTCGACGGCGTCGTCAAGACCGGCCGCACGCACCTCCAGGACGCCACCCCGATCCGGCTCGGGCAGGAGTTCGGCGGCTACCGGACGCAGGTCGCGAAGGGGATCGAGCGCGCCGAGGGCGTCCAGTCGAACCTCCGCGAGCTCGCCCTCGGCGGCACCGCGGTCGGGACCGGGCTCAACACCCACCCCGAGTTCCCGGAGCTGGCCGCGGAGTACATCTCCGACGAGACGGGCACCGAGTTCCGCGAGGCGGAGAACCACTTCGAGGCGCAGGCCGCGCACGACGCGATGGCGGAGGGCCACGGCGCGCTGCGGACGATCGCCGGCAGCCTCAACAAGATGGCCAACGACCTTCGGCTGCCCGCCTCCGGGCCCCGCAACGGGCTCGGCGAGGTCGAGCAGCCGGAGAACCAGCCCGGCTCCTCGATCATGCCCGGGAAGATCAACCCGGTCGTCGCCGAGTCGGTCAACCAGGTCCACAAGCAGGTCGTCGGCAACGACGCCGCCGTCTCGGCGGGCGCCGCGCGCGGCGAGATCGACCTGAACCTTTATAAGCCGGTCATCGCGCACAACTTCCTCGAGTCCGCGAAGCTGATCGCGAACGTCGCCGAGACGTTCGGCGAGCGCTTCGTCGGGAAGCTGGAGGCGAACGAGGAGTTCGCGCGCGAACGCGTCGAGCAGTCGATGGCGCTGGCGACCGCGCTGAACCCCGCGATCGGCTACGATAAGGCCAGCAAGGTCGCGAAGACGGCCCTGAAGGAGGGGAAGAGCGTCCGCGAGGCCGCGGTCGAGGCCGGCTACCTAACCGAGGAGGAGGCCGACGAGGTGCTCGCCCCCGAGGCGATGACCCACCGCGTCATCCTCGGCGACGAGGACTGAGCCGCCCGCTCGGCGACCTCAGTCGGCGACTTCGCAGCCCAGTGCTTCCAGCCGCCGGACGGGCGCGGCGCGGTTGTCCCGCTTGACGAACACGTGGTCGGTCGCGTACGACGAGACGACGAACACCGAGGCGTCGACCTCGGCGAGCGCCGTCGCGACCGCCGCGAGGAACCAGACCAGCTCGAAGGGGAGCTCGGGCTCGAAGGTGAGGCGCTTCCACCCGGGCTCGACCGCGTCGGTCGCGACGGCGTCCGCCTCGTCCTGGTCGACCACCACCGTCGTCTCACCGACCTCCCGGACAGTTGCGAACGCGCCGGGGTGTTCGCCGTCGGTCCGGCAGACCGCGTGCGTCTCCGCCGGGACGCTGACCGTCCCGTTCCGGAGGAATTCGGCGGGATCCATGGGGGTAGCAGACGCCCGATGCCAAAGGAGGCGCGTCGAATCGGAACCATTTAAGCCGGTGTCGGTACCGATCCCACACGGATGAAACTTCACGAATATCAAGCGAAGTCTCTCTTCGCCGACGCCGGGATCCCGGTTCCGGACTCCCGGCTCGCGACGAGCGTCGACGAGGCGCTCGACGCTGTCGACGAGATCGGGTACCCGGCCGCGATCAAGGCGCAGGTCCACGTGGGAGGCCGCGGCAAGGCCGGCGGGATCAAGATCGCGACGGACCGCGAGGAGGCCGAGCAGTACGCCGACGAGATCCTCGGGATGGACCTGAAGGGATACACCGTCGATCAGGTCCTCGTCGAGGCCGGCGTCGACTTCGTCGACGAGCTGTACGTCGGCGTCACGATGGACCGCGGCGAGGGGAAGCCGGTCCTGATGGTGTCGACCGAGGGCGGCGTCAACATCGAGGAGGTCGCCGAGGAGAACCCCGACGCGATCGCGCGCGAACACGTCGACCCCGCGTTCGGCCTCCACCCGTACCAAGCCCGGAAGGTCGTCTACGAGGCCGGCGTCGACGCCGACGTGGCGCTCGACGTGGCCTCGATCCTCTCGACACTGTACGACCTCTACGAGGAGAACGACGCCTCCGAGATCGAGGTCAACCCCGTGATGATCACGGGCGACCGCGACGTGATCGCCGCGGACGCCGTGATGAACATCGACGAAGACGCGCTGTTCCGCCAGTCCGACCTGGCCGACATGGCCGAGGCGTCCTACGAGGACGACCTCGAACGCAAGGCCGGCGAGTACGGCTTCGACTACGTCCGCCTCTCCGGGAACGTCGGCATCATCGGCAACGGCGCCGGGCTCGTGATGACGACCCTCGACCTCGTCGACTACTACGGCGGCGCGCCCGCGAACTTCCTCGACATCGGCGGCGGGGCGAAGGCCGAGCGCGTCACGCAGGCGCTCGACATGGTGTTCTCCGACGACAACGTCGATGCCGTCGTCTTCAACATCTTCGGCGGGATCACCCGCGGCGACGAGGTCGCCAAGGGGATCAACGAGGCCCTAGAGCAGTTCGACGAGATCCCCAAGAAGGTGGTCGTCCGGCTCGCCGGCACGAACGCCGAGGAGGGGATGGATATTCTGAACACCGACCTCGTCGAGGTCGAGAAGACGCTGGAGGACGCGGTCCAGCGCGCGGTCGCGAACGCGGAGGAGGTGACCCAATGAGCATTTTCGTCGACGACGACACCAGAGTGGTGGTCCAGGGGATCACCGGCGGGGAGGGGAAGTTCCACGCCGGCCAGATGATCGAGTACGGCACCAACGTCGTCGCCGGCGCGGTGCCCGGCAAGGGCGGACAAGAGGTCGACGGCGTCCCCGTCTACGACACCGTCGACGAGGCCGTCGAGGCCGAGGACGCGGACGCCTCCGTCATCTTCGTGCCGCCGGCGTTCGCCGCCGACGCGATCTTCGAGTCGCTGGACACGGACCTCGACCTCGCGGTCGCGATCACCGAGGGGATCCCGACGCAGGACATGGCGAAGGTGAACAAGCGCCTGAGCGAGACCGACACCCGTCTCATCGGTCCGAACTGCCCCGGGATCATCACGCCCGGCGAGGCGAAACTGGGCATCCTCCCCGGTAACATCTTCTCCGAGGGGAACGTCGGGCTGGTCTCTCGATCCGGCACCCTCACCTACCAGGTCGTCGACAACCTCACCGAGCGCGGGCTCGGCCAGTCGACGGCGATCGGCATCGGGGGCGACCCGATCATCGGCACGTCCTTCGTCGACGCCCTCGAAGCGTTCGAGGCCGACACCGACACCGACGCGGTCGTGATGTGCGGCGAGATCGGCGGCGAGGACGAGGAGCAGGCCGCGAAGTTCATCGGCGAGCACATGGACACGCCGGTCGCCGGCTTCATCGCCGGGCGCAC
>NZ_NEWI01000217.1:0-3532 GCF_002135005.1 Halorubrum sp. SD612
CGTACGTCACCCGCGACGAGATCCAGGACATCATCGAGACGGGCGAGCGCGAGGGCGTCATCGAGGAGGAGGAGCGGGAGATGCTCGACCGCATCTTCCGGTTCAACAACACCATCGCCAAGGAGGTGATGACGCCGCGGCTCGACGTCACCGCGGTCGCGAAGGAGGACTCCGTCGAGGAGGCGATCGAGACGTGTATCCAGGCCGACCACGAGCGCGTCCCCGTCTACGAGGGGAACCTCGACAACATCATCGGCGTGGTGACGGTGCGCGATCTGGTCCGCGAACTGCGCTACTCCGAGGGCCAGCCCTCCCTCGAGCGCGTCGTCAAGCCCACGCTCCACGTCCCGGAGTCGAAGAACGCGGACGAGCTGCTCGCGGAGATGCAGGAGAACCGCCTCCAGATGGTGACGGTCATCGACGAGTTCGGCACCACGGAGGGGATCATCACCTTAGAGGACATGGTCGAGGAGATCGTCGGCGAGATCCTCGAGGGCGACGAGGAGGCGCCGGTGGAGTTCGTCGACGACAACGTCGCGGTCGTCCAGGGCGAGGTGAACATCGACGAGGTCAACGAGATCCTCGGGATCGATCTCCCGGAGGGCGAGGAGTTCGAGACGCTCGCGGGCTTCGTGTTCAACCGCGCCGGGCGCCTCGTCGAGGAGGGCGAAGAGATCGAGTTCGACGAGATCCGGATCCGTATCGAGCGCGTCGACAACACCCGCATCATGTCCGCGCGCGTGACGGTCCTCGACGGCGACGCGGGGGCGGCGGACTCGAGCGCCCCGGTCGAGGCCACCGACTTGACCGACGAGACCGAGGCGGCGGAGACGGACGGCGAGGGCGGGCCCGCTCGGAACGACGCGGAATAGTCGCGGACTACGACATCTTCGGAGTTCGATGCGATTGTCTGTGGGTAGCTGACCGCGATTGTCAGTACGAACGTCAGAATATCCAGCCGTTCACTTATAAACAGCCATCACCGAAGCGGCGAAGACCACCGCCAAACCCCCTGCCGCACCACAGCCCCACGCCTCCTCGGCTTTCAAACGGCGTAGGCGCGGGCGGCCGCGACGAGCGCCTTCCGGTAGTCGCTCTCCGAGGGGTCGTGACCGAGGTCGAGGAACCGTGCTTTGAACGCGTCCACGTCGACGGCGTCGGTGTCGCTGCCGGCCGCGCGCGCGAGGTCGTAGATGCGGTGGTCGGGACCAGCGATGTCGTGTCGCTCCACGAGGGCGAGCGCGAACGCAGCGTTGACGGCGGTGATCTCCGGGTCGGCGCCCGCCGTCACCGGCGGTGAACCGGTACGAGACACGTCGGGGCGGTCCGCGACCGCGGCCGCCAGCGTCGATTCGAGGAAGCCGAGGAGCTTGTTCGCGGGCGCCACCGAGAGCGTGATGTCGTCGGCGTAGATGTCTTTCATGTGGTTCGCGATCTGGTAGCAGTGCGCGAGCTTGCGGCGCTCGACCTTCTCACCGGAGAGACCGAGGTACAACGCCTCTTCCGTGGACTGAAGGTGCGAGGGGTGTCCCTCCTCGTACCGGGCCATGTGCGCGAGCTCGTGGATCGCCAGTTCGCGCGCCATCGCGCTCGTGGCGGCCCGCCGGGAGACGTTCAGGACGTGGTGGTCGTCGTAGTGGCCGGCCCACGTCCGCTCGTCGGGGTCCTCGCGGACCACGACGCGGACCGGCGCCTCCACGGAGCGCTCGGTTTCGAAGAGGTCCGCGGCGCCGAGAAACGGGTCGGGAGGAACGTCCCCCTGAACGCGAAGATCCATGCGTACAGTTCACACGGGTGGCGGCGGTAA
The DNA here is from genome assembly GCF_002135005.1 of Halorubrum sp. SD612. Taxonomy (NCBI): domain Archaea; kingdom Methanobacteriati; phylum Methanobacteriota; class Halobacteria; order Halobacteriales; family Haloferacaceae; genus Halorubrum; species Halorubrum sp. SD612. The sequence goes on from NZ_NEWI01000217.1 coordinate 1,808, forward strand.
GTCTCTTGCGCTCGCGGACCCGGTTCGCGGCGCGCCGGCGCCCGGTTCCGACGACGACTCTCGCCCTCCCTAGGCGACTCGTTCCTCTCGGCGACCGGCGTACGCTTTTGAGCCCTCCCGACGAACGTCGAACCATGCGCGTCTACGCGGCGTACGACGACGGGCTCCGGATCGTCGACCCCGCGACCGGCGCGGTCGAGACTCGCCTCTCCGGCCAGCGCGTCGACTGTCTCTCCGTCGCGGACCCCGGCGACGGCGCGGCGGGAGCCGGAACCCGCGGTCCGCGCGTCCTCGCCGGGACCTTCGACGCGGGGCTGTTCCGCTCCGTCGACGGCGGCGAGCGGTTCGCGGGCGCGGCCGCGTCGACGCTCGGTCCCGAGGGGTCCGGCCCGGACGCGGTCACCGCGGTCGCGACGAGCCCGCACGACCCCTCGGTCGTCTGGATCGGCACGGAGCCCTCGCGCGCGTACCGCTCCGTCGACGGCGGCGAGACGGCGGCACTGGTCGGCGGGCTGACCGACCTGCCCTCGGCGTCCGAGTGGTCGTTCCCGCCACGACCCGACACGCACCACGTCCGGTGGATCGAACCCTGTCCCGCCGATCCGGACCGCTGGCTCCTCGGGATCGAGGCGGGTGCGCTCGCCGTGACGGCCGACGGCGGCGCGACGTGGACCGACCGCCCGCCGGGGTCGCGCCGCGACACCCACGCGATGGCGACGCACCCGGACGCCCCCGACCGCGTCTACGCCGCCGCCGGCGACGGCTTCGCCGAGAGCGACGACCGCGGCGACTCGTGGCGCGTCCGCGACGCCGGCCTCGACCACGGCTACGTCTGGGGGCTCGCGGTCGACCCCGGGGACCCCGACACCGCCTTGGTCAGCGCGGCCGCGAACGCGACGGCCGCCCACCGCCGCGGCGAGGCGCACCTGTACCGCTACCGTCGCAACGACGGATTTGGTCGCCTCGACGACCGCGGGTTCCCGACGGGGGACGGCACCTACCGGGCGGTGTTGGCGCCGGGCCGGAGCGCGGGGGAGATCTGGGCGCTCTCGAACCGCGGACTGTTCGTCACCCGCGACGCCGGCGGCTCCTTCGAGCAGGTCCCGGTCGACCTCCCCGACCGGGCGGCGCGGGCGCTGGCGGTCGGCTGAGATCTGCGGAAAGCGGAGCGAAGCGGGCCGGACGCGGGCGCGCCGGTCAGTTCCGGACCGCGCCGACGATCAGGTAGACGACCGGCGTGTCGAGGACGGCGATCGCGAGCTTCAGCAGGTACTGACCCAGTCCGAGCGCGAGCAGCGCCGGCGGGTCGAACACCGGCCCGACCCCGAGCAAGAGCGGGGCGGCGTAGAAGGCGACGCCGACGAAGATGGCGGTGTCTATCGCTTGGCTCGTGGCGGTCGAGCCGATGTTGCGGAGCCACAGCATTCCCTCGCCCGTGCGGTCGCGGATCGCGTGGAACACGAACACGTCCCAGTTCTGGCTCACGACGTACGCCAGCAGGCTGCCCGCGACGATGTTCGCCGCCGGTCCGAGCGCCGCCTGGAAGGCGGCGGACACCTCGGGGTCGACACCGGGCGCCGCGAGCGTCGACCACACCAGCGCTAACACGAGGAAGTTCGCGAGGAACGCGACGTTGACGACCACCTGCGTCGCGCGCCGGCCGTACAGCTCCGCGTAGCAGTCGGAGGCGAGGAACGTGAGCGCGTACGCGAGCGCGGCGCCGGG
>NZ_NEWI01000218.1:0-3473 GCF_002135005.1 Halorubrum sp. SD612
CGCGCCCTCGTGGACGCCCAACAGCTCCCTCCCGGGGGCCGGCGCCGTCGCGAGGTACGCCGGGTCGCCGCCGGGGTCGGCCGCCAGCACCCCGGGAACCGGGAGGTGCCCGTGCGCTCCGACGTACCGGAGCACGGCGCGCTCCCGGCCGAGCCGGTGGCTCTCGTCGGCGAGCGCGACCTTGAGGAACGCTCGTCCGCCGTCGTCGAAGACGACGCCGACCGTCTCGTTGGCGCCGTTCCACGAGGGACCGACGTCCGTCAACCGGTCGACCTCGCGGTCCGGAAACGCGGCCGAGACGGCCCGCTCGATCGGCTCCGACTCGGCGTCGTTCATGCGTTCACGTCCGGTTCGATCGATGTTAAGATTGTTGTCAGTGACGCACTCTCGTGGCTCCTAACGACAGCTAGCACGCGTGAGAATCTTGAATAGCGGCGATCAGCAACAACTTCATACGTGTTGACGAACCAGAAGGGTCCAGTGAACGACGGGTCATCTGACGAACGTGTCGCGTTCGAAATAGACGGGACGACGCTGACCGTGCGCGACGTCATCGAGGGCAACCGGCTTCCCCTCCACGTTGACCGCGAGCCGAACCTTTCGCCGGCGCTTCCGGAACTGTTCCCGTCGCCGGTCGACAACGCCGTCAGCTTCGAGGCGGAGTCGCTGGCGATCCCGGAGTACTCGACAGTAGTCGTCCGTGACGGTGGTGGTGAGTTCGTCGCCCGTCCGAACGAATCGATACAGCTCCCGAGGGATTCCTACTGTATCGAGATTACGGGTGCGACGAAGGCGATCGTTCGAGTCGATGACGCGGACCTTGCTGTCAGCCAAATCAAGGGCCCCGACCCGGTCGAAGTGTCGGTCGATCGCCCGACGACCGTCAGCGTCGGCGCCCGGTCGCTTCACTCGCGCCCGGAAGCGACTATCACCGTCCCGGATGAGCCGGCAGCGATCGCGGAGGCGGTATCGGTATTGGGCTCGTCTATCCGAGAGTTCTCTGCGGAGCGGTCTTGGCCGACGCTGCGGGGACATCCGCCCCGTATCAGGCGAGGGGAGTCCCTCGATATTCCGAGCCCCTTGACCGTTCCAGACACGGGTATCGAAGTCGCGGTCAGACCGACCTACGCAGACGTGTACCGGTTGTCGACGTTAGCCTACTACCTCGGCGCGCGGATGACAATCGGAGAGACCCCGGCGATCCGACTCGACAACGGGTACACCGAACCCCTTCCGACAGACGGGCGACGGCTCGAACGGCGCGCGGAGGAACTGCTACGGACGTGGTTCTTCCTTGACACGCTCGTCCGGACCGACGGATACACGATTTCCGAGAGAGAGGGCTACGAGCAGGTCGGACCGCTGCTCCCGTTTTACCCACCGAACCTCGCTGACCGCTCGACGAGCGAGCGGCTAATGGAGTACCTAGAGGTCGATCCTGGATCCGTCGAACCGCAGACGCCTCCGTGGGCGACCGAGGCGGTGCTCCGTCCCACGCCTGCGGCTGCCGAACTCCTACCGCACCTCGCGCACGTCCTCGCACCCGTCCGGGTCAGCCAATCGGCGGATCCGTCCAAGTCGACGGGGGCGTTCGATCTCACGACAGCGGACCGGCCGACCGGCGGCCTCAGGACCTTCGGCGACGACCGGCCTGCTGACCCCGCGTCGGAGCCGATCCCCGACCGCCGCGGCGCTTCCAGCGGGTTATGAACACGATTTTCAGCGGACCTCCTCGGAGAGCGACGGTGCGAACGTCAGGCTCCTCGTCCGCTCTGCCGAGCGAGCGCGACGGCTGCGCGGGGCGCTCACGACCCCGTCGTTACCCGCAGGCGTCGGATCGCTTTCGGTCCTCGGAGCGCCGACTACCGACGCTGTCGCGAACGTCCTCTCCGACCCGTCGGTCGACTTGCTGCTCTGTGACCTCTCGCTTGATGAGGGAACGCCGGTCACGAGTGACGACCTCGCCGATCTTCCCTCGCCGGAGTCCGGAAACGAGCGATCCGCCCCGGCCGTCAGCGTCTTCGAAGGAAGCCGACGGATCGCCCCCGGAATCGACGCGGTCCAGCGAGGCGGCACCGGGGGCGCAGCGATCGACGGGGAGATCCCGGACGAGCAGGTCCGAACTCTCGTGGAACTGCTCGCTTCGGAGGGCTTACCGCTCGACACATCCCTCGGTATGCTACGGTTAGACGGCCGATTCCCTGTCCGGTTCGCGGGTGACCCCGCCACGAACGTCTCGCCGCCAAATCCACCGCTGCCTCGGCTCGTTTTCGTCGAGTCGACGGCGGAGTCGAACCATCGCATCTCGTTTCGAACGGTGCTCTGTCCCTCCTCGTGGATCGGGTCGGAGTATGAGCTCGTGGACGATCATTTCCACAACAAGACTCGGCTCACCGGCTGCGACCCGGCTGAGAGACCGGTCCTCTCCTCGGAGGTAGTGGTCGCCCTGTCGAGAGAACCCGACACCACGCTGTTCCTCAACGGGCAATTCGTGTCGTCAACTACCGATCTGACGGTCGAAGACGTCGAGGAGTCGGCCCGAAAGGCACTCGCGCGCGACGGCTCGGACGTCAACAGAGCGGAGAATGTTTCCGACGAGTCTCGGTGTCACGACTGACACAGGTTCCCGAGTGATTGTTCGAGCCGACGACCGTCTAAACTCCAAATATCGTTGCCATTTTTTATACCCCGCACGTTGAATCATCACCTATGCCTCAGATCCATCTCGACGAGGAGACGGTCGAACGACTGGATGCGCTCCGAGTTGACGACGAGGAGTACGACGAACTCGTGAGCGAACTGATCAACATCTACGAGGCGGAGGAACTCACGCTGTTCCGCGGCAGCGACGTGGAGTGACGCGGCGGCGAGCGCCCCTCGCTACCAACTACTCCTGATACGCGACGCGGACCTGCTCCCACTTGCCGACCTCCTCGAGGTGCGCCTGTAGCTCGTCGGCGTACTCCTGGACGAGCCGCTCGGCGGCCTCTATTTCCTCGTCCGACGGCCCGCCGCCACCGCCACCGCCGAGTCCCAGCGCGCCCTTGATCGAGTCGACGACGCCGCCGCCGGAGCCGCCCGAGTCGCCCCCGGGCGCGCCTCCCATCCCCGCCATCTGCGACCGGAGGTTCTCCAGTTCGGGCATGATCGCGGGGAGGCTCGACGTGTCCGCGACGACGCGCGCGGCCTCGGAGTCGTCGGCGTCCTCGATCTCGAACTCTGTCGCCGTCATGATCAGTCCCCACTCCTGACTGGAGAAGCGCGACGCCGCGACGCGCTCGTTGAACTGGTTGTCGACGGTCATTCGCTCGCCGACGATGGCGTCGGTCCACTCGCTCATACGCGGTCGTTCGGCGGTCGCAGTAAAAAGTCCGTTCCCCCGCGACGAGCGGCGGGGCGGCGCCGGCCGCGCCGGAGCCGAGCCGACCGAGTCGGCTCACGAACGCCGCAGGCCGTCGAACGCGCCGCCCGCG
>NZ_NEWI01000219.1:0-3415 GCF_002135005.1 Halorubrum sp. SD612
CGGGAGGGAGGGCGCTGGGGGGGAGAGAGCCGGGGGCGTTGCGGCGGGGCCCGGAAACCGACGGCCGCCGAGAGCTAGTACCGGCGGCCGGCGGAGTCGGGGAGGTGAAGCGGGACGCCCTCGTCGCGGTCGCGGTCGCCCTCCGCGCCCTCGTCGCGCTCGGCGGCGCGGCCGCGACGCTGGACACCGCCGTCGACACCGGCGGCGGCGGGTTCGGCGGGAGCGGCGGAGACGCCCCGAGCGTCGGATCTGACACGGGCGACCCCGGCGTCCTCACGTCGTCGGGGGAGGCGGGCGACTTCTCCGCGCCGGGGCTCTGTCTGCCGTTCCTCAGGGAGCCGCCCGCCGTGATCGCGCTGCTCGTCGGCCTGACGCTGCTCGCGGGGGTCACCTATCGCGACACTGGGTCGCCGTTCGCGAGCGTCGCCGTCGCCGGCGTGATGGGCGCCCCGATCGCGGTCCTGTTCTGGGTGCTGTCGACGTGCCGGTCGGTCGCGGAGAACGTCTCCACCTCGCTCGGGATGGGCAGCAACGGGACGGAGTTACTGTCGACCGGCGCGGCCGGCGGCGGGCTCGGCAGCGGCGAGGGCGCGGCGTCGGCGCCGCAGATCCTGTTCGCGGTCGTCGTCGTCGCCGCGGTGATCGCGAGCGTCGCCGCGCTGCTCCTCGCCGGCGGCGACGACGAGGCGGACGGCGGCGGCGACCGGACCGACGAACCGGTCGAGGAGCCGCCGGACCTCGCCGCGGTCGGGCGGACGGCCGGCGAGGTCGCGGACCGGATCGAGTCCTCGGACGCGGACCACGAGGTGTACCGCGCGTGGCGCGACATGACCGACGTCCTCGACGTCGACCGGCCGGACTCCTCGACGCCCGCGGAGTTCGCGGCCGCCGCGGTCGACGCGGGCGTCGCCGAGGAGCCGGTGACCGCGCTCACCGAGGTGTTCGAGCGGGTCCGATACGGCGGCGAGGACGCGACCGACGACCGAGAGCGCCGCGCCGTCGAGGCGCTGCGTCGGATCGAGGAGCGGCACGGAGGCGACTCGTGACGCGCGCTCTGACGGAGAGCGCGGGCGAGACGGTGGGAACCGACGGTGGTGGTCGGTAGTGCGGCCGCTCGCCGTCGCGGGAGTGCTGGCGGTCGCCGTCGGCATCCTCGCGGCGCTCGACCGCGGCGTGGCGTCGGTCCTCTCCCCCACGTCGGCGGTCGTCACGCTGATCGGCGTCCTCGGCGTGGTTCAGGGGATTCGATACGCGAACGCGCGTCGGGACCGCCGGCGGATGCCGACAGACACCGGAGAGCCGGAGCGGCGCGCGCCCGCCGCGGTGCCCGGTGCCGACCTCGACGAGCGGATCGCCCGCGTGGCCAGTCCGGCGCCGGGCGGTTACCGGAACCGTCGCGCCCTCCGCGACCGGGTCCGGGAGGTCGCCGTGGACGCCGTCGCCCGCGACCGCAACTGCTCGCGGGAGGCGGCGGCGACGGCCGTCGACGACGGGACGTGGACGGACGACGCGGCCGCCGCCGCGTTCTTCGACACCCGGACCGCCTATCCCGTCCGGGTCCGGCTCTCCGCCGGGGTCCGGGGACGGTCGAACTACTGGTACGGGCTCCGCGCCGCGATCGGCGAGATCGAGCGGATAGAGGGGGGTGCGGCGTGAGCGACCCCTCAAGCGGCGCCGCCGCGTCCGAGCCGGCATCGACCGACGGTGAGGCGACCGGACGAGACGGCGACGCGGTCGGACGCGACCGCGACGCGACCGAGACTGAATCGGCCGACGCGACCGAGACTGAATCCGCCGGCGCTCCGAGCGACCGGGAACACCGCCGAGCGATCGAGACGGAGCGCTGGCTGGGGGTGGCGGGGGCGGCCCTGGCGCTGGTCGGCCTCGGCGTGCTCGTCCGGCAGTCGTCTCTCGTGCTCGCCGGCGCGGTGGGCGCCGGGTACGTGGTGTACGCGCGGGCGGGCGACGCGTCGGCGCCGGCGCTCGCGGTGACGCGGACGGTGAGCGACGAGGCCCCGGAGCCGGGCGACGAGGTCAGCGTGACCGTCCGGGCGGAGAACGTCGGCGAGGAGGCCCTGCCGGACCTCCGGCTCGTCGACGGGGTCCCGCCGGGGTTGGCGGTCGTCGACGGCCCCGCTCGGGTCGCGACGGCGCTGCGACCCGGGACGGCGGTGACGTTCGAGTACACGGTGCGCGCGGCCCGGGGCGACCACGAGTGGGAGCCGCTGACGGCGATCACCCGCGACGCGGCCGGCGCCCGCGAGCGCACGACCGCGCTCGACGCGCCGACCGCGATCGCCTGTACGCCGGAGCTGTCCGCCGGCGGCGACCTCCCGCTGCGCGGGCTGACGACCGTCCACCACGGTCGGGTGCCGACCGACGTGGGCGGGAGCGGGGTCGAGTTCCACGCGACCCGGGAGTACCGCCGGGGCGATCCCCTCAAGCGGATCGACTGGAACCGGCGGGCGCGGACGGGCGAGCTGTCGACCGTCGAACTGCGCGAGGAGCGCGCCGCCACCGTCGTGCTGGTCGTCGACGCCCGCGAGTCCGCGTACGTCGCCGCCGACCCCGACGCCGAGACCGCGGTGGAGGCGAGCGTCGCGGCCGCGGGACAGGCGTTCTCCGCGCTCCTCGACGGGGGCGACCGGGTCGGGATCGCGGCGCTGTCGCCGATCGACTGCTGGCTGCCGCCCGGCAGCGGGACCGTCCACGCGGCCCGCGGGCGCGAGACGCTCGCGACCGACCCCGCGCTGGCGCCGACGCCGAGCGACGACCGGTTCTACCGGTCGCTGTGGCTCCGGCGGTTCCGGCGGCGGCTCCCGGCCGACGCGCAGGTGCTCTTCTTCACCCCCCTCGTCGACGAAACCGCGACGGCGATCGCGCGGCGCGTCGACGCGCACGGTCACCTCGTGACGGTCCTCTCGCCGGACCCGACGACGGCCGAGACGGCGGGCGAACGGTTGACCGCCTTCGAGCGGCGCCAGCGGCTCCGGACGCTCCGGGCGGGCGGGATCCGCGCGCTGGAGTGGGGCGACGACTCCTTCCCGGTCGCCGTCGCGGCCGCGACGAGGCGGTGGTCGCCGTGAGCGGCGAGGGCGCGGCGGGCGAGGCGTCGACGGGTGAGGGGTCGGCGGGCGACGCGGGCGGCGACGGTTCCGCGGTCGCGGCGACCGGGGACGACGCGCTCGCCGACTTCCACGAGACAGACGCGCGCCCGCCGACGGTCGCGACAGTCGCGAGCCTCGCGGCCGCCGGGGTCGCCGCGACCGCGGCGCTGGTCGCGAGCCCGACCGGCGGCGCGCTGCTCGGTGCCGCCGCGCTCGGGTTCCTCGGCGGGGCGCCCAGGGGCCCGCCGAGGGCCCTGACGTGGGCCGCGGGCGTCGGCGTGGGCGGGCTCGCGCTCGCGCGGTAACGC
>NZ_NEWI01000021.1:0-29061 GCF_002135005.1 Halorubrum sp. SD612
GTCCGCGAGGTCGCCGAACGAGAGGCTCCGCCCCGCCCGGCCGAGCGCCTCGACCTCGGCGCCGCGGACCTCGGGGAGCTCGTCGCCGTCGACCCCGCGGACCGTGAACAGCTGCGTGGTGACGGCGCGCTTGTCCTTCGTCCCCGCCCACGAGACGCGCTCGCGGCTGACTCCGAGCGCGTCCGAGAGCCGGCGCGCGAAGTCGTTCGTGTCCCAGTCGCGGAGCGTCGCCCGGACGACGAGCTCGGGGTAGCTCCCGCGGTCGGCGTCGGGCGGCTCCGCGTCGAACGCCTCCAGCTCGCGGACGCGGAAGTCCTCGGGCGACTCGCGGAGCCGCCCGCCGATCCCGTCCGCGTCGCTCACGTAGTGATCGATGCCGACCGCCTGCTCGGTCGGGTGCGCCTCGCGAAGGATGCGTTCGGCGGCCATTAATACAGCGAGAGGTCGCCGGTCACGCGGTCGACGCTGTCGTCGCGGGCGGGGCCGACCGCGAGCGCCGTGACGGTGCCCGGTTCGAGTTGGGTGTGACCGGCGTCGCGGACGATGGCGTACGGAAGCCCCTCCTTGTCGGCCTTGTCGGCCAGCTCGAACAGCTGGCTCTCGGAGCTCCCCTTCAGCACGACCTTCTTCTGCCCCTCGCCCTGCCACTTCTTGCGGGCGCGCTCGCCCGCGTCCTGATACGCGGACAGCGACGCGTGCGCGACCTGCGCGGCGAGCTTCCCCTCGCCCATGCCGATGTCCGTCCGGGCGACGATGGCCTGTTTCATACCGTCTCCACCGCCGCCGCGGGTTTAGCGCTTTTCTCTCCGCCGCCGAGCCGCGGGGCTCGTCGTCGCCGGTCGAAAAAGAAGGGAGCCGGAACCGACCGCGGCCGGTCAGTCGTCGGCGGGCGCCGCGCCGCTGCGCGAGGCCGAGCCGAGCCCGGACGCCATGTCGGCGACCGTCCGCTCGTTGTTGACGACCCAGCGCAGCAGGAGGAACGCGAAGAGGTACTTCGCGACGATGTCCATGCCGCTGTACGCCCACGAGGTGACCGCGATGTCCAGCACCGCGATCCCCTCGGCGCCGAGCGCCCAGAAGATCGGGTAGCCGAGCCAGAGGACCACGGTGAGCACCTTCAGCGTGTTGAAGATGTCCGCGGTGCCGGCGACCTCCGCGTCCTGCGCCCACTCGGCGAGCAGGATGTAGAGGACGACGACGAAGAACGCGCAGCTGATCGCGTACCAGACCCACCGAAGCAGGAGGGAGGACGTGGTCAGGGCGGCCGCGAGCCCGGTGATACACATCCCGACGTCGGCCACCACGGCGGTGAACAGCTTGCTCAGGTTCGACCCGGCGAGCAGGCCGAGCGCGACGAGGATCATCGGCGTCGAGAACGCCCACGTGAGGTACCGGCCCCACGGGGTGAACACGCCGCCCTCCGGACCGGCTCCGGCCCCGGCGAGGGCGTGCCCGGCCGGCATCTCGAGGAAGCTCACCGTGAGTCCGGAGACGAGCCCCGTGTAACTGGAGATGGACACCAGCGGTACCATCAGGGTCGCGACGAAGATCAGCTGTGCCCGGGGGTCCTCCACGTTCCGTCCCATGTAGACGAACAGGAGGATCGACAGGCCCGCGAGGGCGATGTTCACCCAGAGCGACGCGCTCAACAGCGTGTTGCTCTGAATGAACTGGAATATCTCGGTCTGAGTCATTTCGAGCGGAACGGTACTCTGCGCGAGGAGGTCGGCCGCTGCTGTTTCTATCATGCGACGTTCTATTACACGTGGCGTGTTTATTAAATGTACTAACCTGACTGGTAAGGTTTTTCTAACAGTTTCTCGTCTCACCCCGTATTTTTTGATATATTACCGTTCTCGAACCCGGATTTGGACGGACGTTTCGACTCTCTCCGGGCTCAACGCCCGACCAGCGGCAGCCGATCGAGCGGGCCGCCGGCGGCGTCCGCCTCGACCGCGGCCGCGCAGTGTTCGCCCCCGAGCAGGCACATCGGCACGCCGATCCCGGGGTTCGCGCTCCCGCCGACGTAGTAGAGCCGCTCGGTCCCCCGGACGCGCGGTCCGGGGCGGAGCGGGCCGGTCTGTCGCATCGTGTGGGCGAGCCCGAGCGCGCTCCCGCCGGGCTGGTCGAATCGCTCCGCGAACTCGGAGACGCACGCCGACTCCTCGGCGACGATCCGGTCGCGGAGGTCGACGCCGGTCCGCGACGCCACCGCGTCGAGGACGCGCTCCCTGAGCGCCGCCCGCCGGTCCGGCGTGTCGTCGAGCCCCGGCGCGAGCGGCACGAGCGTCACGACCGCCTCGTGGCCCTCGGGCGCGACCGACGGGTCGGTCCGGGACGGGACGTTCACGTACACGACCGGCTCCGTCTCGCCGGTCGGCCACGCGGGGTCGTCGAAGATGGCCGCGAAGTGCGGGTCCCAGTCCGTCGGCAGCGCGAGCGTGTGGTGTTCCAGCTCCGGGAGCTCGCCCTCGACGCCGAGGTACAGCAGGTGCGCCGCGGGGCCGTACGTCCGTCGCTCCCAGTAGTCGCCGAGCCGCGGGACGGTCCCCTCCGGGAGCAGCTCGCGCTCGACGTGCGCGGGCGGCGCGTTACAGACGACCCGGTCGTGGACGTAGCGGTCGCCGCCGAGCTCGACCTCGACGCCGCCGTCGACCGGTTCGAGGCCCGTCACCTCGACGCCGGTGTGGACGTCGGCGCCGGCGTCGCGGGCGACCGTCTCGACGCCCTCGATCACCTCGTACATCCCGCCCATCGGGTAGTAGACGCCGAGCCCGTAGTCGACGTGGCTCATCAGCTGGTACAGCGCCGGCGTGTTGTGCGGCGACCCGCCGAGGAACACGAGCGTGTACTCCAGCAGCTGCCTGAGCTTCGGGTGGTCGACGTACGAGCGCACCGTCTCGTCGAGGCTGGAGAGCAGGTCGAGCTCTCGCCCGCCGGCGAGGACGTCCAGCGAGAGGTAGTCGCGGAACCGCGACCGGCCGGGGAGGACGAACCGCTCCATCCCGGCGTCGTACGCCCGCTCGGCGTCGTCGAGGTACTCGCGGAACGCCGCGCCCGCGCCCGGCTCGTACGACTCGAACAGGTCGGCGGCCGCGTCCGGGTCGGCCGGCACGTCCGCGCGGTCGCCGTCGTCCCAGAACACGCGGTAGTGCGGGTCGAGCCGCGTCAGCTCGTAGAACTCGTCGGCCGACCGGCCGAAGTCCTCGAAGAACCGCTCGAACAGGTCCGGCAGCAGGTACCACGACGGTCCGGTGTCGAACCGAAACCCGTCGAGCTCCAACCGACCGGCGACGCCCCCGACGCGCTCGGCGCGCTCGTACACCGTCACCTCCGCGCCGCCGGCCGCGAGGTAGGCGGCCGCGGAGAGGCCGCCCACGCCCGCTCCGACGACTCCGACCGACTCCCCGCGAAGCGACTCCTCGTCCATGCGCGTGGTACGGGCTCGCGCCGTGTGAGTCGTTGCCAACTCTCGACGGGCCTTTATCAGGCGCTCCGCCGGACCGCCGCGACGCGTACTCGTTCGGCTCGCTTTTTTTCCGACTCCGACCGCTGGATCGACGTATGGAACCGCGGTCGCGGTCGTCTGACACCGGCCACGCCGATCGACCCGACTCCGCCGCCGGCCCGGCCGGTTCGGACGGCGGCTCCGCGGACGCGGGCCGGGGCGGCTCGGACGCGCCGCCGGGCGCCGGGCGGTCCGGCGGCGTCGACCGTTCCGGAGCCGACCGCGCCGGCGACGCCGGCGTCCGCGTCGAAATCGTGGTCCGGGACCCGGCGCGGGCGCCGGTGGCGGCGGCGCTGCCGCCGGGGTCCGTCGCGGAGGACGTCGACCGCGTTCGGGTCGACGACGCGGTCGTCTCGCAGTTCCGCGCCGACCGCGCGGTCGACGCCGAACTCGTCTTCGACGGCGGCGGCGAGCTCGTCTACCGCTGTCGGAGCAGCGCGCCGGGCCAGTTCCCGTCCGACGCCGTCGAGTCGCTCGGCTACCCCGTCTCGTCGGTCACGGTCCGGACGGCGCCCGACCGAGTCCGGCTCCGGCTCTCGCTGCCCGCCGCCGACCCGCTCGGCGACGTGATCGACGCCTTGGAGGCGACCGGCGGGTCGGTCCGGCTCGAACGGCTCACCAGCTCCGGCGGGGCCGACACCCGATCGGACCCTGTCGTCGTCGACCGGGGGCGGCTCACGGACCGGCAGCGGGAGGTGGTCCGTACCGCTCAGCGCCTCGGCTACTTCGAACACCCCCGCGAGGCGAGCGCGACGGAGGTGGCCGACGCCATCGGCATCGCCCGCGCCACGTTCTCGGAACACCTCGCGGCCGCGCAGCGCCGCGTCTTCGAGGACCTCGTCGGCGGGTAGGTTCCCGCGCGCCGAGGGCGACCGCGGTATTGAAACCGTTCTGGCCCCGAGGAGAGGTATGTACCGGAGACGGTTCCTTCGACGGGCCGGCGCCGTCGGGAGCGCGGCGACGGCGGTTGGCCTCGCCGGATGCGCGGGCGTCGGCGGCGAACCCGACTTCGACGTGGGGATGCTCGCCGCCGCGTATCAGCCCCGAGAGATCACGGTCTCGGTCGGCGACACCGTCGTCTGGGAGAACACGAGCGCGCGGTCGCACACCGTCACCGCGACCGAGGGCGGACTGCCTGACGGCGCGGAGTTCTTCGCCTCCGGCGGCTTCGACGACTTCGAGACCGCCAAGGCGGCGTGGCAGTCCGACTTCGGCGGCATCCTGAAGAACGGCGACCGCTTCGAACACACCTTCACGGTCCCCGGCGCCCACGAGTACGTCTGTATCCCGCACCGCGAGGGCGGCATGTACGGGACCGTCGTCGTCGAGGAGTGAGCCGTGAGCCCGCCCGCCCCCCGCCGAAATCCATTCCCGCCCGCGTCACGAACGAGGGGTGACTGAGAGATGGACCTCTCGCCGCTTCTCGGGACCGACGTCCTGCTGTTCCTCGCGATCGGGCTGCTCGGCGGCGCCCACTGTATCGGCATGTGCGGCCCGCTCGTCACCGTCTACGCGAGCCGGATGGACGCCGACGGCGGGCGGACCGACGGCGGCGAAACGGGCGCCGCTCGCGCGGGAGGTACGTCGACCGGCCGCGAGGGCCACCTGACGACCTACGAGGTCCGCCAGCACGCGCTGTTCAACCTCGGGCGCGCGGCGAGCTACGCGACAATCGGAACGCTGCTGGGCGCGATCGGCGGCGCGGTGTTCGTCACCACCGCGACTCTGACCGGCGCCGCCGAAACCGTCCGCGGCGGGGTCGGCCTCCTCGTCGGCGCGGCCGTCATCCTCGTCGGCGTCAGGTACCTCCTCGGCGGCGCGACCGGCGGGGTCCACCTCCCCGGGCTCGAACGCGTCACCGGGTGGCTCACCGGGTACGTCGACCGCCTCGCGAACGGCCCGGGGATCGTCGCGCTCGGCGCGGTCCACGGGCTGTTACCCTGTCCGATCCTCTACCCGGCGTACCTCTACGCGTTCGCCAGCGGCTCGGCGGTCGCCGGCGGCGTCGCGCTCGGCGCGCTCGGGCTCGGGACGATCCCGGCCGTCTTCGCCTACGGGACGCTGATCGAGAGCGTCGACCCCGTCCACCGCCGCCGGGTCCACCGGCTGCTCGGCGTCGCGTTCGTCGCGCTCGGCTACGTGCTGTTCGCTCACGGGCTGATGTCCGTCGGGATCCACGTGCCGCACCCGCGGCTCCCGTTCTGGAACCCGCTCGACGCCGGCATGGGGGGCATGTGAAATGAGCGGGGCCGCTCGACCGCCGGACGCGGGCGACGACCCCTCCGCGTGTACCCTCTGTGAGCTTCCGACCGAGGGCGTCGATGTCACCGACGGCGAGGACAACCGCTTCTGTTGTACCGGCTGCCGCGACGTGTACGCCGCGCTCGGCGACGTCGACGTCGACGCCGACGCGGTCCGCGAGCGGCGGCAGGAACGCGGCGACGACGGTGCGGGCGGGCCTGACGACCCCGACGCCGAGGGCGGGTCCGGCGACCGCGACGTGCCCGAGGGTCACGAGGCGACGTTCTTGGAGGTCGACGGGATGCACTGCGCGACCTGCGAGGCGTTCATCGAGACGGTCGCGACCGACGCCGACGGCGTCAGCGGCGCGAGCGCGAGCTACGTCACCGACACGGTGCGGATCGACCACGACCCGGACGCGGTCACCATCGACGACCTCACCGAGACCGTGAGCGGGCTTGGATACAGCGCGTACGACCGCGACGACGCCTTCTCGCGCCGACAGGCGCGGAACATGGCGACGGCGCGGCTCGCCGCGGGCGTCCTCGTCGGGATGGCGGTCATGCTCCAGTACATCGTCCTCATCTACCCGACCTACTTCGCGTTCCCGTTCTACAACGAGCGCACGCTGGAGTACCTCAACCAGGCGATGGCCTCGACCTCCGGAACGTACTTCTTCATCGTCATCGGCGTCCTCACCACCATCGTCCTCTTCTTCACCGGGAAGCCGATCCTGCGGGGCGCGTACGTCAGCGCGAAGACGCGCTCGCCGAACATGGACCTCCTCGTCGCCATCGCGGCAGTGAGCGCCTACCTCTACAGCACGCTCGCGGTGATATTCGTCGAGTCGCCCTCGATATACTACGACGTGACCGTCGCCATCGTCGTCATCGTCACCGTCGGCAACCACTACGAGGACTCGGTGAAGGACCGCGCGACCGAACTGCTCTCCGAGGTCACCGCCGTCCAAGTCGACGACGCCCGGCGGCTGACCGCGGACGGGGAGCCGGAGTCGGTCGCCGTCGACGCGCTCGAACCGGGCGACCGGCTCCTCGTGCGCGCCGGCGAGCGGGTCCCGGTCGACGGCGAGGCGGTCGACGGCGACGCCGCGGTCGACGAGTCGGTCGTCACCGGCGAGTCGCTCCCGGTCCGGAAGGTCGCCGGCGACGCGGTCGTCGGCGGCTCCGTCGTCGCCGACGGGTCGCTCACGGTCGCGGTCGGCCCGGACGCGACCTCCAGCCTCGACCGCGTCGCGGAGCTGGTGTACGACCTCCAGAGCGGGAACCACGGCGTCCAGAAGCTCGCCGACCGGCTCGCGACCGTCTTCGTCCCGACCGTCCTCGTCATCGCCGCCGTCGCGGCCGGCGCGTCGCTCGCGCTCGGCGGGGCCCCGACCGACGCGATGCTCGTCGGGCTGACGGTGCTCATCGTCTCGTGTCCGTGCGCGCTCGGGCTCGCGACCCCGCTCGCGGTCGCCGCCGGGATCCGCGACGCCTTGGAGCGCAGCATCGTCGTCTTCGACGACACGGTCTTCGAGCGGATCCGCGACGCCGACACGGTCGTCTTCGACAAGACCGGCACGCTGACGACCGGCGAGATGCGGCTGGTCGACCGCGAGGTCGACGACGACCTGCTCCGGCTCGCGGCCGCCCTCGAGTCGCGGTCGGCGCACCCGGTCGGGCAGGCGGTCGCGGCGGCGCGAGCCGAGGTCGGCACCGAGGGCGCCGCGCCCGGCGGCGCGACCGGCGACGGCACCGGGCCGGCCGTCGCCGACGGCGGCGCGGAGGCGGTCGACGCCTCGACGGAGGGGCCGGACCCCTCGGCCGACGCGGGCGGGCCCGCGGTCGAGTCCTTCGAGGACCACGCCCGCGGCGTCTCCGGCGTCGTCGACGGGGTCGAGGTCGTCGTCGGCCACCCGGACCTGTTCGACGAGCGCGGGTGGACCGTCCCCGACGCGGTCCGCGAGGCGGTCGCCGACGCGCGGGACGTGGGGCGCGTCCCGGTCGCGGTCGGCCGCGACGGCGCCGCGGAGGGGTTCCTCGTGGTCGGCGACGAGCTCCGCGAGGGCTGGGAGGAGACGGTGACGGCGCTCGATCGCTCGGGCGTCGAGGTGATCGTCCTCACCGGCGACGACGAGCGCGCCGCGACTGTGTTCGCCGAGCACGCCGCCGTCTCGTCGGTGTTCGCCGGCGTGCCGCCCGAGGGGAAGGCCGAGGCGGTCGGGCGGCTGAAGGAGCGCGGCGTCACCGTGTTGGTCGGCGACGGCACCAACGACGCGCCGGCGCTCGCCGCGGCCGACCTCGGGGTCGCGCTCGGCGGCGGCACCGCGATGGCGGCCGACGCCGCCGACGTGGCGATCGTCGACGACGAGCTCGGCTCCGTGGCGACCGTCTTCGAGCTCGCCCGGGCGGCGGGCCGGCGCGTGAAGGGGAACATCGGCTGGGCGTTCTGCTACAACGCGGTCGCCATCCCGCTCGCGGCGACCGGACTGCTGAACCCCCTCTTCGCCGCCGTCGCGATGGGGGCGTCGAGCCTCCTCGTGGTGACGAACTCCTCGCGGGCGCTGCTCGCGGACGACTGAGGGCGGCCCGTGACGCGGCCGCGCCCGCCCCTACCGCAAGCGACTTTCGGCTCACGCGAGTAGACCTGAGCGATGACAGACCAACAGCAGCAGCCCGCGACGCCGACGCGGAACGGAATGCCCGTTTTCGGGCTCGGCACGTGGGAGAACGACGACCCCGCCCAGTGTACCGAGTCGGTCGCGAACGCGCTCGACGCCGGCTACCGCCACGTCGACACCGCGCAGATCTACGGCAACGAGGCGGCCGTCGGCGACGGGATCGCGAAGAGCGACGTCGACCGCGACGACATCTTCCTCGCGTCGAAGGTGTGGATCGACGAGCTCGCGCCCGCGGACGTCGCCTCGTCGACCCGCGAGAGCCTCGACAAGCTCGGCGTCGACTCGGTCGACCTCCTCTACGTCCACTGGCCGGCCGGGGAGTACGAGCCCGAGGAGACGCTGCCGGCGTTCGCCGAGCTCCGCGACGACGGCCTGATCGACCGCATCGGCGTCTCGAACTTCGAACCCGAACACCTCGACGCCGCGACGGACGCGCTCGGCGAGGCGCCGTTCGCGAACCAGGTCGAGATGCACCCGCTGCTCCGCCAGGAGGAGCTCCGCGACTACGCCGACGCCAACGGCATCGAGCTCGTCGCCTACTCGCCGCTCGCCCGCGGGGAGATCATCGACGACCCGGCGATCGCCGACATCGCCGAGAAGCACGACGTCAGCGCGGCGCAGGTGAGCCTCGCGTGGCTGCGCGAGTCCGGCGTCACCGCCATCCCGAAGGCGACCGGGATCGACCACATCCGCGACAACCTCGCGAGCCTCGACCTCGAACTCGACGACGAGGACGTCGAGGCCATCGACACGCTCGGCCGGACCGACCGGCAGCTGAACCCCGACTTCGGGCCCGACTGGTAGGGCGTCCGGCTCACTTCGCCGCCCGCGGGAGCGACACCGTGATCCGGTTGCCGCGCTCGCGGCCGGCCGGATCGGAGTCGACCGCGACGTCCCCGTTGGACAGCTCCACGCTCCAGTAGACGACCCAGAAGCCGAGGCCGCTGCTGTGGTAGACGTGCGTCATGTCGTGGTCGCCGGTGAGCACGTCGGCCTCGACCGACGGTATCGGCGGGAGGTCGTCTTCGATCACGAGTTCGGCGCCGTCGTCGGTCCGACGCAGTCGGACCGTCACCGTCGGCCTCCCGTCGTCGCTGTGCTGAAACGGGTTCTCGAGGAGTTCGGTCACCGCCGACCGGAGTTCGCAGCGCCCGTCGACGGTGACCGCGTCGAGGCCGTCGACCGTGATCGACCCCTCGGGGTATCGGTCCCTGACGGTCTCGACGCACCCCTCGACCACGCTCCGGAGGTCGATCCGATCGGTCTCCCGCTGGTCGGTGATGAGATCGATGACCTCCCGTTCCTTCTCTGCGGTCTGGAGGAGGCGTTCGCCGACCCGTCGGATCACCGCCGTGTGTTCCGCCGCCTCCGGCACGTCGGCCTCGAGGTCCTCGACCGTCCCGAGGACGATGTTGAGTTCGTTCCGGAGGTTGTGGCGCAGGAGGTTGTCCATCACGACGAGCTGTCGTTCCCGACGGCGGCGGTCGGTGACGTCCTTGGTGAACCCCGTGATGCGGACGACCTCGCCGTCCTCGATTATCGGCTCGCCCTGGACCCACACCCACCGGTTGTAGTTCTCTTCGGGGTTCACCCGGTACTCAATATCGACGGAGTCGCCCGCGGCGAGCAGTTTCATCGCCTCCTCGACCGCGGGCCGGTCGTCCGGATGGACCGCGTCGAGGAACTTGTCCGGGTCGCCGCGGATCTCGTCAGTCGGTGTGCCGTATATGTCCTCGTACGCGGGGTTCACGAAGAGGAGCTCCGACCAGTCCGCGTCGAACATCCAGAGGACGTCGCCGGAGACCGCCGCGATTTCTTTGAGGTGGGAGGTGGCCTCCGCGCGCTGCCGCTCGGCGCGGACGCGGTCGGTCACGTCCCGCGAGCTGACGACGTACCCGTCGAGTTCGTCGTCGGTGAGATTCGACATCCGGCTCTCCAGCCAGACCCACGACCCGTCCGCAGTGCGGTGGCGGTACTCGACGGTCTCCTCGGCGAACCCGTCGCTGGTGATCGTTCGCTGGAACGCCGCACGGACCGCCTCACGGTCGTCCGGGTGTATGTACTCGAAGGCGACCTCGCCCACGAGCTCCGCCGGCGGGATGCCGAGAATCCGCTCTGAAGCCCCGTTGACGAACGTGAACCGACCTTCGTCGTCGACCAGGGCGATCTTGTCCTGGGCCTGATCGAGCAGCAGCCCGAGCGGTTCGGACCCGTTCATTCCCTCATGCTCCCACGCGTACGCGTATAATCGTCACGGCCGTTCGCGTCCGTCGGCGGTCACGGACGAACTACGCCACCGGAAGGGACCACGGCGTGTCGGGACGCGATCAGACGGTCCGAGTGGACCCCGTTCAGTCGTCGCTCGCCGAGAGCGCCTCTCGAATCTCTTCCAGCTTGAAATAGGATGCGAGACCGAGTATCGTCACGGGCCACAGACCGACGAACTGCCCGCGCTGCTTGTCGCCGCGCACGTAGTAGAAGTACAGCGCGAGCGCCACCGACCCCACGGACGCGAACACTGCGGGTCCGAGTCCGTCACTACCGACCTCTTCGACAACTTCTGCCGCCGTCTCTTCTGTTGTATCGCTCACATACGATTAACGCCCCAGACGGGCATATGTGTTTCCTTGCTGTGAGCCCTACTTCGGGCCGTATTCGTCTCACGTCGCCGGCGGCGGCGTCACGATGACCCCGACCGCTCGCTCCGAAACACGAGCACGAAGATCAGGACCGACAGCACGATCATGACCGCCGCGAACACGCGCTCGTCGTCTGTCACAGCGTCGACCGGATCTTGGAGCATACGTCCGGTACGGCCCCCACGCTAATGTATCTCGGTATCAGCGGCGAACGCGACTCGTCCCCGTCAACACTGGCGACTCCGCACGAGCGGACGCCGTCGCTCGGACCGCCGACGGCCGGCCCACCCTCCCGCGAACCGCACGAAACGATTTGAGGCCGCGGACCGTACTGCGAGCATGCGTGACATTAACCCGGACACGCTGATGCTGGTGGCGGGTGTGGCGATCTCACTGATCGCGCTCTTAGAGCTGTATCCGCTCTGGAAAAATCGGAGAGACGACCGACGGTGACGGCCGTCCCTTTCACACCGGACCCGCATTCGGCGGCCACGGCGCACCGACTCCCCGGCGGCCACGGCGACGGGCGTGCCGGTCCTGAGCGCGACACGGGGACCGGGCGGCGACCCTTCAGACGTGTTCCGCGAGGAAGTCGACGATCCCGCGGTACGCCTCGATCCGGTTGTCGAGCTTCGCGAACCCGTGTCCCTCGTCTTCGAAGATCAGTTTCCGCACCGGGACGCCCTGTTCGCGCGCCTCCTCGACGATCTGCTCCGCCTCGCCGACGGGCACCCGCGGGTCGTTCTCGCCGTGGAGGACGAACAGCGGGGCCGCGATCCGGTCGATGTTGTTGATCGGGGAGACGGACTCGAGGAACTCGCGGTCGTCTTCGAGCGAGCCGTACTCGGCCTCGCGCAGCGACCGACGCCACTCCCCGGTGTTCTCCAAGAACGTCACGAAGTTCGCGATGCCGACGATGTCGACCCCGGCGGCCCACAGCTCCGGGTACTCGGTCAGCGACGCGAGCACCATGAACCCGCCGTAAGAGCCGCCCATCGCGACGACGCGGTCCGGGTCGACCTCGGGGTGGTCGTGGAGCCAGCCGACGCCCTCCCGGACGTCCTTCACCGAGTCCATCCGGTTCTCCACGTCGTCGAGCCCGGAGTACGCCTTCCCGTACCCCGAGGAGCCCCGGACGTTCGGCTCGAGGACCGCGTACCCGTTGTTCAGCAGGTACTGCGTCACAGCGGCGAAGGATGGCCGCCGCTGCGACTCCGGCCCGCCGTGGATGTCGACGACGACCGGGTACCCAGACTCCGGCGGCTCCGTCTCGGGCACGGAGAAGAACGCTGGGATCTCCCGGCCGTCGAACGTCGGGTAGTGGACCAGCTCGCGCTCGACGAACGTGTCCGCCGGGATCCCCGCGGTCGAGGCGCGCGTCCACCGCTCCGCCTCGCCGCTCGTCGCGTCGACGACGTGGACGTTCGCGTTGTGGGTGCTCCCCGTCGTCGTCACGGCGAACCGGTCGCCGTCGGGCCCGAAGCTCACGCCGCCGGCGACGCCGTCCGGGAGGTCCGGCTCCGGGAACTCGTCGATGCGGTCGGGGGCGACGAGTTCGCCCGCCGTGAGTTCGGTGTAGCCGTCGACGTTCCGGGAGTAGACGACCCGGCGGGAGGACTCGTCTATCGCGACGCCGTCGACGTTCCACTCGCCCCCGTCGGCGACGACGGCGAACTCGTCGGTCTCCAGGTCGATCCGCTCCAGGCGGAGCGTGTCGGTGTCGCGGTCGGTGACGAGGTACACGCTCTCGCCGTCGGGCCCCCACTCCGGACCGGCGTACCGCACGTCGCCCTCGTGGGGCGTGTGGTGGGTCAGGTCGCCGCTCGCGAGGTCGAGGGTGTACACGTCGTGGTCGAACGAGGAGTGCGCCTCGTGGACGATCAGCCGGTCGTCGCTCGGCGACCACCCGGCGACGGAGAGCCAGCCGTCCCCCTCGTGGACCAGCTCCGCGTCGTCGCCGGTCTCGTCGCGGGCCTGAACGTACACGTCGAAGACGGCCTCGTCGCGCCGGTTCGACGCGAACGCGAACCGGTCGCCCGCCGAGTCCCAGCCGCCCCACCGGTGTTTCGCCTCCGGCTTGGCCGTCAGCTCGGTGATCCCCCCCGACTCGTAGTTGAGCAGATACAGCTGCGCGCGCTCGTTGCCGCCCTCGTCCATTCCGAACACCGCTTCGGACCGCTCCGGCGAGGAGTCGACGAAGGAGACCGACTCCTCGAAGAACGTGTGCTGCTCGGGCCACGACTCGGGCCCGCGGACCGACCACACCTGCCCCGTGCCGGTCGTGTCGAGGAGGAACGACAGCCGACCGTCGGGGCCGAGGTCGGCGCCGCCCGCGTTCCGCACGTTGAGGTAGCGTTCGATGTCGTACTGTCGCATGACACTTGGTTCCGCGCCTGCCGTGAAACCGTTTCGGGTGACGGAACCCTCGCCGCGGTCCCGCGACTCCTCGAGATGCCGTGTCTTTTTACCGACTCCCCCCGTGCGGTCGGCGTATGCGCGTCGCGTTCGCCTCGCTCTTCGCCCCCGGACACGGGGAGACCCCGGCGCGAACGCGGACCCTGCGGACCGCCCGCGCGCTCGCCGACCGCGGCCACGACGTGGTCTGGCTCTGCGCACAGTGGTGGGGCGGCGACCACGACGCCTTCGAGGACGACGGGATCGAGTTCCGGGCGGTCACCGTCGAGCCCGCGCCGATCCCGTTCGCCGCGCGGCTCCCGGCCGCGGTCCGGCGCGCGGGAGCCGACGTGGTCCACGCGGTCAACAGCCCGCCGACGCCGGCGCTCGCCGCCACGGTCGCGGGGTCGCTCTCGCGGGTCCCGGTCGTCGTCGACTGGTGGCGCGACCACCCCGCCGACGCCCGCCGGTGGTACCGGCCGCTCGCCCGCCGCGCGGACGCGGTCTCGACCCCCTCGCGGACCACGAAGACCCGCGTCCGCGAGCACGGGGCGGACGGCGACGACGTGCGCGTGCTCCCCGAGAGCATCGACTTCAACGCGGTCGAGTCCGCCGGCGTCGACGACCGCTTCGACGCGGTGTACGCCCGGCGACTCGACCGCCACGCCAACGTCGAGACGTTCCTGCTCGGGCTCGCCGAGCTGCGCGGCCGCGACTGGACCGCGGCGGTGATCGGCGACGGCCCCGAGCGCGGCCGGATCGAGGCGACCGCCAGCGACCTCCGGATCGCCGACCGGGTCGAGTTCCTCGGCGACCTGCCGCTCGACGAGCGGCTCCCGATACTCAAGGGGACGCACGTCGCGGTCGCCACCGCCACGTGGGAGACGTTCGCGACCGACCTGCTGTGGGCGGTCGCGTGCGGCTGCGTCGCCCTCGTGGAGTACCAGGCCGACTCCAGCGCCCACGAGCTCGTCGAGGGGCGCGAGCGCGGGCGACTCGTCACGAGCCCGGCGGAGCTGGCCGACGAGTTCGTCGCGGTCGGCGACCTCGAACGCCGTGCGGTCGACCGCGAGTTCGCGTCGTTCGACCGCGAGGCGGTTATCGACCGGTACGTCGCGCTGTACGAGGAGCTCGTCGACGGGGAGTGACGGGACTGCGGGGTGACCCGCGAACGGAGGAAGAACCGCGAACTGTCGGGAGGACCGCGGACCGGCGCGACGGACGGCGAGAGGGGAGCGACCGCCCGCTACGCCTGGTCCTGCCCGGTGATCGTGCCGCCGTACTTCATGAAGACGAACGCCAGCCCCAGCGTGCTCACCATCGCGATGAACGTCGCGATGCCGAGCGCGCGGGCGGCGTCCGGGACGAACACCGCGTTCGACCCGCCGCCGCCGACCTCGACGGTGGGGATGTCCTCGCCGACGGCGAGGCCAGCGTGCATGCCGACCGCGGTGTGGGGCACGCAGTGGTAGTGGGTGATCCCGGCGTCCTCGCTCGACGTCTCGTACTCGTACGTCGCTCCCTCCTCGCCGACGGGGTCGCCGCTGTCGAGGCTGGCCGGGCCGCCGCCCTCGACCGTCTGGACGTTGTGGGAGCCGCCGGCGCCCGTCCACTCCCAGGTGATCGTCGTCCCCTCGTCGACCCACACGAGTGTCGGGTCGAACGCCAGGCCTTGGTCGCCCGCCCCGACCGAGATGGTCACCGAGTCCTGACCGCGGGCGTCGGTGTACGACCCGACGTTCCCTTCGGTCGCGCTGGGCCAGTCGGGCTCCACTTCCTGTGCCGCCGCCGTCCCCGTCGTCGCCGTCGCCGCGCCGGCGGCGGCCGCCGCACCGCCGGCCGTCCGCATGAACGCGCGCCGAGAGACGTCGTCCGAACTCATACGAGGCGGTTCGTGGTGACCCGTAGTGAATATGTTGATCCGAACGCGGCGTCGACCCCGCTCTACTTATAAGAAATCGCCGCCTCGGCGGCCGGAAATCACAGCGAAATCTACCGCCGGATCCGGTCGAGGTCGTCGACGAAGGCCCGGAGCGCCGAGCGCGTCACGTGCGGCATACACACGACGCGGAGTTCGCCGGCGCCGGTCCGCGACACCTTCCAGCCGGCGTCGCGGAGCGACTCGAACTCCGACTCGGGCACGTCGGCCGCGACGAGCGGGAGCTCCGGCTCGACGACGCGGTAGCCGCGATCCGCGAGCTCGTCGGCGAGCCAGTCGGCGTTGTCGGCCGCGCGTTCGGCCGCCTCGCGGTAGCCGTCGGGCCACAGCGCGTCCATCGCCGCGACGGCGCCCGCGACGCCCGCGCCGCTCCGGGTCCCGGTCAGCGTCGCCTGCGACCGGGACTCCAGGTAGGGGGTGTCGACCGCGAGCGCGTCGAGCGCGGCGTCCTCGCGCGCCAGCAGGCCGCCCGCCGGCACCGGGGCTTGCCCGTACTTGTGGGGGTCGATCGTCAGCGTGTCGACCACGGCGTCGGCGAACGACCACGCGTGGTCGGTGAACGGGAGGACGAACCCGCCCCACGCGGCGTCGACGTGGAACCGCGCCCCGACTTCCTCGGCGATCGCCGCCAGCTCGGGGATCGGGTCGACCCGCCCGTACTCCGTGCTGCCGGCGACGCCGACGACGAGTGCGGTCCCGTCGTTGACCGCGGCCGCGACGGCGTCGACGTCGGCCCGGAAGTCGTCGTCAAGGGGGACCGTCCGCAGCTCGACCCCGAGCACCTCCGCGGCCTTCGTGAACGAGAAGTGCGCGCTCGCCGGCGCGACGACGTTGACCTCGTTCCCGTCGCTCCCGTCGTGTCGGTTCCGCGCCGACCGCACCGCCTGGACGTTCGCCTCGGTCCCGCCGGAGGTGACGTACCCCGCGGCGTCGGCGGGGGTCGAGTGGGCCGCGAGCGTCGCGAGCCCCTCGACCGCCCGGGCCTCCAGCTCCGCCACCGACTCGTACGTCGCGGGGTCGCCGGGGTTCGTCGCGAGGAATCGCTCGGCGGCCGCGCGGGCGTCCGGGTGCGGCTCGGTACACATCGAGGAGAGCACCCGGTCGAACGACTGCGGCTCCGGTTCCGGCTGTCGCATCTGCCACCCTGTTACGTGGGGCGGCTCTTACCCGTTCCGCTCTCGGCGCCGGGAGAGAAACGCACCGCGAGCGGACTCAGCGGACCGAATCGAGTAGGAGGCGCTGTTCGGTCCGCTTCACCTCGTGTTGGACGTCGCGGACCGCGTCGATGTTCGCCGAGATCGAGGAGACTCCCTTCTCGACGAGGAACTCGACCATCTCGGGCTTCGAGCCGGCCTGCCCGCAGATACTCGTGTCGACGCCGAGCTCGCGGCACGTCTCGATGGTGTCGCCGATGAGCCGCAACACGGCGGGGTGGAGCTCGTCGAACCGGTCGGCGACGTGCTCGTTGTTGCGGTCGACCGCGAGCGTGTACTGCGTGAGATCGTTGGTCCCGAAGGAGGCGAAGTCGATGCCCGCCTCGGCGAGCTCCTCGATCTGGAGCGCGCTGGCGGGCGTCTCGATCATCACGCCCCAGCGGTGCGTCTCGGGGTCGATCCCGGCCTCGCGCATGTGCCGCGCGATCCCCTCCACGTCGGCGGCGTCGTTGACCAGGGGGAACATCACCTCCAAGTTGTCGTACCCCATGTCGTAGAGGCGCGCGAACGCGGCCAGCTCCTGCCGGAACGGCTCGGGCTTGTCGAGGCTCCGGCGGATCCCGCGCCAGCCGAGCATCGGGTTGTGCTCGGCCGGCTCGCCCTCGCCGCCCTCCAGCTCGCGGAACTCGTCGGTCGGCGCGTCGATGGTCCGGACGCGGACCGGTCGCGGGTAGAACTCGTCGGCGACGCGCCGGACGCCCTCGATCAGCTCGTCCTGATAGGCGCGGGCGCCGTGGTCGGCGATGTACGTCTCGGGCGTCTTCCCGAGCGACAGCACCATATGTTCGATCCGGAGCAGGCCGACGCCGTCGGCGCCCGTCGCCGCCGCGCGCTCGGCCGCCTCCGGGATCGAGACGTTCACCTTCACCTCCGTCGCCGTCATCGGCTTGACGGGGGTCTCGGGGCGCGCGGCCTCGACCGGCTCGAACTCCTCGCCCGGCTCGGCCGACTCGTCCTCGCCGGCCCGGAGCGTCCCCTTGTCACCGTCGAGCGTGACCTGCTGGCCGTCTTCGAGGACGCGGGTCCCGTTGCCCGTCCCGACGACCGCGGGGACGCCGAGCTCGCGGGAGATGATCGCCGCGTGGCTCGTCATCCCTCCCTCGTCGGTGACGATGCCGGCGGCGCGCTTCATCGCCGGCACCATGTCGGGCATCGTCATCTCCGTCACCATCACGTCCCCCTCCTGTACCTGATCGAGGTGGTCGAGCTTGTGGACGAGCCGGACGGCCCCGGAGACCACGCCCGGGCTGGCGCCGAGCCCGTCGACGAGCACGTCCGCGTCGTCGTCGCCGCCCCGCGCAGTCGTCGCGCCCTCGCCGTCGGCGGCCGCCGCGTCGGCGCCGCTCGCTCCGCCCTCGTCGCCGGCGTCCTCTCGGATCGTCGTGATCGGGCGCGACTGGAGCATGTATATCTCGCCGCCGTAGATCGCCCACTCGACGTCCTGCGGGGCGCCGTAGTGGTCCTCCACGCGCTCGCCGAGCTCGACGAGGTCGCCGATCTCCCCGTCCGAGAGGACCCGCTCGCTCCGCCGGTCCTCGTCGACGTCGAGCTGGACCGTCTCGCCGGTGTCGGGGTCTTTCAGCATCTCGACTTTCTTGTCCGCGACGGTGACCTCGTCGACCGCGCCGCGCTCGCGGTCGTACACGTAGTTGTCGGGCGAGACGGTTCCGGAGACGACCGCCTCGCCGAGCCCCCACGCCGCCTCGATGGTGACCTGCGGGTCGCCCGTCGAGGGGTGGCTGGTGAACATCACGCCGGACTTCTCGGCGTCGACCATCCGCTGGACGACGACCGCGATGTCGACGTCCGCGTGCGGGAACTCGCGCTGCTGCCGGTAGTAGATCGCGCGCTGGGTGAAAAGCGAGGCCCAACACTCCTTGACGCGCCGGAGGAGGTCGTCCTCGCGGACGTTGAGGAACGTCTCCTGCTGGCCGGCGAACGAGGAGTCGGGGAGGTCCTCGGCGGTCGCGGACGAGCGGACCGCGACGAACGCCTCCTCGCCGTCCTCGCCCATCGCCCGGTACTGTTCCAGTATCTCCTCGCGGACCTCCTCGGGGAACGGGGTGTCGAGGATCAGCCGCTCGGCGGTCGCCTCGGCCTCGCGGAGGGCGGCGGAGTCCTCCGGGTCCACGTCGACCGCGTCGAACAGCTCGTCGTCGATCCCGGCCTCCTCGATGAACGTTCGATACGTGCCCGCGGTGACGGCGAACCCCGGCGGCACCGGGAGCCCCGCACCGATGAGTTCGCCGAGCGACGCGGCCTTCCCACCGACGGTCCCGACGTCGTCGGCGTCGACGTCCTCCAGCAAGAGTACTGCCATTCGTGTACCCGGAGGATCCGCGAGGCGACCTATGAAGCTTCCGGCATGCGAAACGGTGAATAAAACACAACTCGGGACCGAGTTGTCTCCGACGGCGCAGCATGGGGGATCGTCCCGGACGCGAACCCGCGAACGAGCGACGGGCACCGTGCGGTAGCCCGACCGGAAACAGTTCGTCGACGACTGAACACCGATCGTCCGTCAAAACGAGGGCCGGAGCGTCGGGGACAGCGAACCGGATACCGGTTCGTACAACCCTGTAATCGATGAATCGGCCTATACTTACCTCCCGTTCCGCGTTCGGATCCCGTAACGAGTTACAGGGGCTGTAACAGCATTCCGGACGAGTGTCCTCGGCTCGGAGTCCGCGTCGTCAGCTCTCGTCGAGCCGCCGACGCTCGTCGCGCAGCAGTCGCTCCCAGAGCCCGAACAGGGCGCTGTCGAGGTCGTACACCTCGTCGACGCGCCGGACCCAGCGGTCGTCGGCGAACAGGTGCCGCTGGAACCGACGCACGTCCGGCGAGAGGTGGTCCCGATCGCCGCCGTAGTACGACAGCGACTCCTCGCGGGTCCGCGCGATAAGGTCGGCGGACACGTCGATGCCGTCCGCGGCCGCGACGTGGACGAACCACTCTAAGTGGAGCAGCGAGTCGGCGAGCAGGAACCGCTCGCGGAAGTCGGAGGCCCGCGACAGCGCCGGCGCGCCGTCGATCCGCACGTCGGCCGGCCGCGAGAACCGCGGCGCGGTCGCGGTCACGGACGCCCGGTCGGCGACCGCGCCGGCGACTCGGCGCAGCCGCCAGTCGCAGTACCGCACCGGCGCGATGAGCGCGAGCTCGTACCACGTCGGCAGCCACTCGCAGTACGGCTCCGAGAACGCCCCGTCCGCGAGCAGCGTCGCCGCGACCGACCGGGCCTCGTCCGGCGTCAGTTCGTCGGGGGCCGTCCGGAGGCGGCGCTCGACTCGGTCGCCGTTGAGGCTGTCGACGCCCGAAAAGCCCATTCCCTCGGCGACGCCGGCCGTGTACGCGCGGCCGGCGGCGTACCAGCTCGCGAAGTCGGCGGTCGTCGTCAGCCGCAGCAGTCGGAGGACCGTGATACTGACATGACGGGCCGGGCCGGAATAACCGTTCGGTCAGCGGTCGACCGCGCCCCCACTCACCGCACCGTCCCCGGCCGCCGCGTCGGCGTCGTCCCCGTCCGGTTCGGCCGATCCGTCGAGCGCGTCGTCGAGCCCCCACTCGGCCGCCCGGTCGCGGGCCTCGGCTCGCGCCTGCTCGCGGATCGCATCGATCCGGTCGTCGTCCGCGAGGAAGGCGGCGACGGCGTCGTCCTCGTCGTCGCCGTCGCGCAGTCGCTCTCCGGGCGCCGCGTCGCGGGTCCGCTCGGCGAGGTCGGCGTCGTCGGCCAGCTCGGTCGCGGCCGCGTCGGGCGCGACCCGCAGCGACTCCTCCTCGTGGGCCGCCGCCAGTCCGCTCCGGTCGACGGCGTACAGCTCGACGCGGTAGGGGCCGGGGACCGCGAGCTCCGCGAGCGCGTCCGGCCCGCCGCTGTCCGTCACCGTGTTGTACGCCAGCACGGGCACGCCGTCCTCGAAGGTGAGGACGCCGCGTGCCTTGCCCGAGAGCAGCAGCGTCTCCTGCGGGACGAGCGTCGCGTAGCCGGTCAGCCCGCGGTCGAGCGCGCGCGACAGCGTCGTTCCCACGTCGGAGACTACCCGCGAGCGCAGGAGCGTCCCCCGCGGAACGGTGAGGGTCGGCGACGCCGACCCGTCGCCCTCCGGGCTTCCGCTCATGGCGTGTCGGGCACGACCGCGCTGCGGAACCGGTCGGCGACCGCGTCGCCGTCGTCGTCGCGCACGTCGAGCCGGTCGGCGGCCCGCCGGTAGCGCGCGGCGGCCTCGCTCTCCGGCGCGTGCGCGAGCAGCGGCTCGCCGGCCCGGCGCGCCGCGCGGACCGCGTCGCTCTCGGGGACGTTCGCGAGGACGGGGCCGCCGAAGTGGCGCTCCGCCTGCGCGGCGACGTCGTCGGCCCCGCCTCTGACCTTGTTGAACAGGACGCCGGCCGTCTCCGTGCCGTACGAGCGCGCGTACTCCTGGACCTTCAGGCCGTCAGAGAGCGCGGGGATCGTCGGCTCGACGACGACGACGACGCGGTCCGCGAGGACGACCGGCAGCACGGCGGACTTCGAGCCCAGCGCGGCGGGCGAGTCGAGCAGGAGCACGTCGGTGTCGCGCGCGAGCTCGGCCACCACGTCGCGGAGCCGCTCCGGCTCCGCGGCCTCGAAGCCCGCGAGCGAGGTGCCACAGGGGACGACCGAGAGTCCGAACCGCTCGTAGGTCGCCTCGTTCACGTCCGTCGCGGTGCCCTCGACGAGGAGGTCGTGAAGGGTAACCGCCGCGTCGTCGAGCCCGGCGTGAAAGAGGAGGTTCGCCATGCCGGTGTCGGCGTCCACGACGGTCACGTCGTGGTCGGCCGCGAGCGCCATCCCGAGCGCGAGCGTGCTCGTCGTCTTCCCCGTGCCGCCCTTCCCGCTGGCGACCGCGAACGCCTCGACCATACGCCCGGTCGCCCGGCAGTCCGAATAAATCCTCTTCATCGCGCTCGCCCGCTTCGCTCCTCGGCCGTGTCGGCGGCAGCGCTTTTGATCCCGCGGCGCGATGGGAGCACCATGGCCGAGACGATAGCCGCCGACGAGTTCCGCGACAGGATCGACGAGCGACGGCGCGGCGAGCGCTCGTTCGCCGTGGTCGACACGCGACCCGAGGAGAGCTTCGCGGGGTGGCGCGTGGCGGACGCGGTCCACTACTTCTACAAGCCGTTCCACGAGTTCGACGTCGACGACTTCGAACGCGAGACCGGGCTCTCGCCCGACGACAGCGTAATCACGCTGTGCGCGAAGGGGAAGGCCTCCGACGACTTCGCCGCCGAGCTCGACGCCGCGGGGTACGAGGACGTGACCGTCGTCGCCGACGGCATACGCGGCTGGTCCGCGGTGTACGACAGCACCGAGGTCCCGCTCGGCGACCGGCCCGACGCGGCCCCGCCGCTCGACCTCGTCCAGGTCCAGCGCCGCGCGAAGGGGTGTCTGGGCTACCTCGTGGTCGGCGGTCGCGAGCCGGGCGACGCGGACCACGTTCCCGCCGACCGATCCGACGCCCGGGACGGCCCCGACCGCGTCGCCGTCGCTATCGACGTCTCCAGACACGGCGACGAGTGGGTCGAGGCGGCCGCCGAACGCGGCGCGTCGATCGCGGCCGTCGTCGACACGCACGTTCACGCGGACCACCTCTCGGGCGGCCGGGCGCTCGCTGACGACCTCGGTGTCCCGTACTACCTGCCCGCCGCGGCCGCTGCCCGCGACGTGGCCTCCGAGTTCGAGCCGATCGAACGCAACGAGACGCTGGACGCCGGCGGCGTCGACCTGAAGGCGCTCGCGACGCCCGGGCACACCGACGACGGCGCGAGCTACCTCGTCGGTGACGCGGCGGTGCTCACGGGCGACACGCTGTTCACCGACAGCGTCGGCCGGACGGAGCTCCAGTTCTCGGCGGACGACGGCGGCGAGGGCGGCGCGGACGGTGGAGGCGTCTCGGACGGGGGTGCCGCGGGCGCGGCCCGTCGGCTGTACGACTCGCTCCACGGGACGCTGCTCGCGCAGCCGGACGGCGTCGTCGTCTGCCCGGGCCACTTCGCCGTCGCGAACGACGGCTCGACCGGGGAGGTCGAGCCCGGCGAGCCCGTCTTCACGACGGTCGGCGCCGCGCGCGGCGAGATCGACGTCCTCGGCCTCGACGCGGACGACTTCGTCGAACGGATCACGCGGACGCTGCCGGAGAAGCCGCCGAACTACGAGTCGGTGATCGCGGCCAACCGCGGGGTCGAGTCGCCGGCGGACGAGACCGCCGCGATCGAACTCGAACTCGGTCCGAACCGCTGCGCCGCCGAGCCGGACGCCGGCTCCCCCGCGGACGACGACTGACGGCGTCGCGCCGAACCGCTTACTCGTCGTGGATGAAGACGAGCCGCTTCGACTCCGTGTTGACGAGACAGAGGTCGATCCCGTCGCGGGTGGCGCCGATCTGCTGCCAGCCGTGGTCGCTGACGAACAGCGTCTGGAAGACGCCGCGGTCGCAGTCCGGGTTCGGACAGCCGACCCCCGCGGCGTTCTTGTAGACGGTGGTCCCGCCGCCCGAACTCTGTCGCACCAGCCCGTCGGTCAGCGACCGGAACTCCTCGGCGGACATCGGACTCTCGGCGTCGTCGTCTCCCATGTCTCTGCGTTCGCGGGCGACCGTCTAAAAACCGCCTGCCCGTGGCAACAGGTGACACAGTGTCGGTCCGAAACGGCCTCCGCGCTCACTCCGCGTCGCCTTTCGCCCGCTCCGCGTGCGCGTCCGCG
Organism: Halorubrum sp. SD612; assembly: GCF_002135005.1. Lineage (NCBI taxonomy): Archaea > Methanobacteriati > Methanobacteriota > Halobacteria > Halobacteriales > Haloferacaceae > Halorubrum > Halorubrum sp. SD612. The sequence continues at coordinate 23,337 of NZ_NEWI01000021.1, forward strand.
AGCCGCGTCGGCTCGGGGAGCTTGTAGCCCGCGCACAGCGCCGCGACGAGGTCGACGGCGCTCTCCGCGGACACGCGGTGCCCGGGACTGACGTAGAGGGGGTTCACCCGCCTGCTGTTCGGGTACTGGCGTGACTGGAACGCGTGGCCGATCACCGTCCCCGGCTCGGCCGTCGTCACCGCGTCGTCCGCGCGGATCGGCGTCCGCCAGCCCGCGGGGCGGTCGGCCGTCGGCTCGTCCGGCTCGCCGCAGAGGAGGCTCTTCGCGACGCCGACGCTCGGCACGTCGCACAGGACGCCGACGTGCGTCGCGAGCCCCGCCTCCCGGAAGTGGATCCGGCCGGAGCCGTCGCAGACCAGCAGATCGGCCTCGGCGTCGAGCGCGTCGAGCGCGGCCAGTATCGGCTCGCCCTCCCGGAACGCGAGCAGGCCCGGAATGTACGGGATCGACAGCGGCGTGGTCGCGCTCGCGTACTCGACCACGGTCCCGCCGCGGAGCGCGACCGCAGCGGAGACGGCGGCGTCGGGACGGTCGCCCGCGCGGTCGGTGCGGAACGCTTGGTCGACGCCGACGACGGTGGGCACACCAGACTCCTCTACCGCGCCGCCGGTACCGGGGAGCGTCTCGTTCGCGACCGCGTCCGGGCGAGCCGGCGGGAGGCCGTCGGCGAGCGAGGCGGCCGACTCGACCGCGACGGCGGCCGGGTCGAGCGCGTGGTCGTCGTCGAACGCCGCGGCCGCCGCGATCTCGCGCTGGAGCGACTCCATCTCCTGCCGCGACAGCGACGGGTCGGGACGGAGATCGGGCCGCGCGAGGTCCATTAGAAGCGTCCGCCCGGACCGCCGGGGCCTCCCGGACCCCCGGGGCCGCGGGCGCCGCCCATCGAGACGCCGCCCATGCCGCCCGCGGAGCGGGCGAGCCCCTCGTTGCGCTTGCCGAACGCGAGCCCGATGGCGAACCCGATCAGGTGCGCGAGGTGCGCGATGCCGCCCACGCCGCCCGTGCCGCTCGTGACCACGAGCAGCGCGGAGACGACCGCGATCCCCCACGTGAGGTACTTGATCTTCATCGGGATGACGAAAAAGAGGAGGACCTGCATGTTCGGCCGCCAGACGGTGAGGACGCCGAGGATCGCGAAGCCGGCGCCGCTGGCGCCGAGGACCCCCGTCGGCGGGGCGTTCATCGCGATCGCGAAGAGGACGTGGCCGAGCCCCGCGGCGATCCCCGCCCCGAAGAAGAACGCCGCGAACCGCTTCGACCCGACGGCGCGCTCGACGAGGGGGCCGAAAAACAGGATGACCACGCTGTTGCCGATGATGTGGAACAGCTGTCCCGGGGCGTGCGAGAACACCGAAGTCACCCACGTCCAGACGTTCGTGACCGCCTCCGACTGGAGCACGAACAGGGTGTTGTGGAGCGATTGGCCGCCGACGAACAGCGCGACCCACTGCGCGACGAACGTGACCCACATCGCGAGCAGGATCGCGTACGTCGCGTTGTTGCGGAAGAAGCTCACGAACCCGCCGGTGCCGGTCTCGCGGTCGACCCGACGCTTGACGCGGTCGACGACTCCGCCTCCGCCGCCCCGCGCGTCGGCGGCGCCGCCCGCGGCCCCGCCCTCGACGCTCTCGTCGAACCCGCTGTCGAAGACGCCGCCGGGGTCGTCCCACTCGGCGAGGCCCGGACAGTCGTGGTTCTCGGGCAGCCGGTGTTCGGCGCAGAACGTCTGGCCGCACCGCTTACACTGGTACGGGAGGTTCTCGTACTCCCCGCACACGTCGCACGTCGCCATTGCCGTCACTTACGGGGGCGGTCGTAAAGCGGTTTGGCTCCGTCCCGGGCGCGTCGGCCGGTCGGCGACGCGGCGAGCCGGGCCTGGCGACCGGATCGACGTGCGCGACGGCGACGCGGTCGCCGCGTTCAGTCCAGTACCCGCCCGGCGACGACCGCGACGGCGACCCCGGCGACCGCCACGCCGACGAGCGTCGGGACGAGTCGGCCGGACCCCCACTCCCACCCGAGGAATCGGGTGCCGACGACCGCGACGAGGGCGATGAGGAGGCCGAACGCGGAGACCACCGACGACTGATCCGATCCGATGAGGGCCATCTCACCGCCGTAGTTCGACGGCGGGCGTGAAAAGTGTCCGCCCCTACGCGCGCCCGGTTTGCTGTCCCTACGCGTCCGGCTCGCCGCCTCTACGCGCCCGGCTCGCCGCCTCGAAGCCTGTCGACGAGGGTTCGGAGCGTCGCGAGCGGGTACTGCCCCGGCGCGGTCGCCTCCGCGGGGTCGACGGGCGCGTAGCCGATCTTCGAGCCGTAGACCGGGGCGACCGCGCGGGTGTGACGCCCCGGCTCGCCCATACACATTGTCGCGACCCGATGGCCAGCGACGGTCGCCTCGTGGGTCGCCTTGAGCGTCGCCAGCGCGTCCGCCGGGGCGGTCGCGGTCGTCGCTAGCTTCCCCACGTCGCCCTCGCTCGCGGCGTCGGCGAGCAGGTCGACCAGCGCGGCCGGCTCGGGCGTCGACTCGAAGTCGTGGACCGACGCGACCACCGCCACCCCCTCCCTTCGGGCCGCGTCACGCAGCGCTGTCGCGTGCGACTCCTCGGCCGGGTCCGGGTGCGTCCCGCGCAGCGCGGCGAGCTCCACGTCGACCGCGGCGACCGCGTCGCGGGCGACCGCGTCGGAGAGCGCGTCGTAGCGCGCGAGCCCGTCGGCCTCGCCGCCCTCCCACGACGCCCGGTTCGTGACGAGCAGGGGGAGCTCGCCGTCGTAGCTCGCCAGCTGGTCGCGCGGGGCGTCCGCGAGGTCCAGCCGGAACTCCACCGCGTCGGCGTGGTCGCGGGCCGCCGGCTCCTCGGAGAGGTCGGCCGTGCTCGCGGCGAGAACGAACTCCTCGAACATACGCGAGCGTTCCGCGGGCGGGGACTTAGCTGGTCGGGTTCGCACGGGCCGCGAAGTCGGGACGGTCGGCGAAAAGCGCGCGAGTTACGCGACGAGGCCGTCCTCGGCCTCCAACAGCTCGTGGTAGCGGTTCCGGATGGTGACCTCGGAGATGTCGGCGACCTCCGAGACCGCGGCCTGCGTCGTCTTCTCGTTCGTGAGGAGCGCGGCGGCGTAGACGGCGGCCGCGGCGAGGCCCACCGGCGACTTGCCCGAGTGGACCCCCTTCTCCTTCGCGTTGCGGAGGAGGCTCTTCGCGCGCATCTCCGACTCCTCGCTCAGTTCGAGGTCGGAGGCGAACCGGGGGACGTACTGCTCGGGGTCGGCCGGCTTCACTTCGAGCTTCAGCTCGCGGACGACGTAGCGGTACGTCCGCGCGATCTCGGCCTTCTCGACGCGCGACACGTCGGCGATCTCGTCGAGGCTGCGCGGGACGCCGGCCATCCGGGCGGCGGCGTACACGCAGGAGGTGGAGACGCCCTCGATGGAGCGACCGGGGAGCAGGTCCTCGTCGAGCGCGCGTCGGTAGATGACCGAGGCCGTCTCGCGGACGTTGTCCGGGAGCCCCTGCGCGCCCGCCATGCGGTCGATCTCGCCGAGCGCCTGCTTCAGGTTGCGCTCCTTGGAGTCGCGGGTGCGGAACCGCTCGTTCCACTTGCGGAGCCGCTGCATCTTCTGGCGCTGGCGCGCGCCGAGCGACCGGCCGTACGCGTCCTTGTCGCGCCAGTCGATGTTCGTCGAGAGCCCCTTGTCGTGCATCGTGTTCGTCGTCGGGGCGCCGACGCGGCTCTTCTCGTCCTTCTCGCGGGAGTCGAACGCGCGCCACTCCGGCCCGCGGTCGACCGAGTCCGCCTCGACGACGAGCCCGCAGTCGCTACAGACCGTCTCGCCGTGCTCCTCGTCGTTGATGACGTGCCCGCCGCACTCCGGGCAGCTGAGCGTCTCGTCCGTGTTCTCCGATTCCTCCTCGTTCGTCTCCGTTCGGGAGCGACTCCCCCGTGTGTGTAGTCGTTCACTCATAGCTCGGTTGCCCCCGGAAACTGAAACTGCCCGAGAGCGATCTTAGTTTACCGTCGGCGGAACACAACTTAAAACGACCGGAACGTGTCGCTCGAATCCCGACGAAAGGACACGATCTATCACGTGTTTTTGCCGATCTCCAGATCGGCGCCCGGACAGTCGACTTCGCGTCTCGGATCTGTCGTGACTCACCACGGAAGCAGTCTTCGCCACCACGATTCCGGTTCTTCCTCCTCGGAATCGGTCGACTGTTCGCCCGCGATCGAGCCGTCCAGAGCAACGTCCGGTGACGACTGTCCGATGTCCTCCGGTGCCGTTCCCATCGTCGTCACGTCTTCCGGATCCATCGGCTGCGGTCCCCGATCTTCCGGTGTTTTGTCTCCGGCGAGACGTTCGCCGGTACAGCCGTGGTTTTCTGGGAGACGATGATCCGGACAGACTGGATCGCCGCAGTAGGCGCATCGATACGGCATCCCGTCGGAGCTGGCAGCCGATCCGCAGACTACGCACGACTTTCCGGCCATATCGTCTGCTCTCCGTCGCCCCTACCTATTCATATTTTGTGTCTCAGACCCTCTCGGTGACTCCTTCCGTGGTTCGTTTCCAAGCATCCGACCGAAACGCTTGCGCCGTTCGCGCCCCGACCACGGGCTATGACTGATCCCCGCGTCGTCTCGCTCGCCCCGAGCGCGACCGCGACGGTCGCCGCCCTCGGAGCGGCCGACCGCCTCGTCGGCGTCACGAACCACTGCGACCTCTCGGACGACGCCGACGCCGGGTCGGCGCACGGGATCGGCTCCCCGACCGCCGTCGGCGGCTGGCTGAACCCCGACCTCGACCGCGTCGCCGGCCTCGACCCCGACGTCGTCCTCACGAGCGACGGGCTCCAGGCCGACCTCGCCGACGCCTGCCGCGAGCGCGGCCTCGACGTCGCGCACCGCGAGCCGTCGACGCTGGACGAGGTCGTCGAGGGGTTCGCGACCCGCGGCGCCGACGTCGGGCGCCCCGAGGCCGGCGAGCGACTCGCCGCCGACGCGCGCGAGCGACTCGACCGGATCGCCGACGCCGTCGCCGACCGCCCCCGCCCGACCGCCTACTGCGAGGAGTGGTCCGACCCGCCGATGGCGGCCGGCAACTGGGTCCCCGACGCGGTCCGCGCCGCGGGCGGCCGCTACCCCTTCGTCGAGCCGGGCGAGCGCTCCCGCGAGGTCGACCCCGCCGCCGTCGAGCGCGCCGACCCGGACCACGTCGTCGTCCACGTCTGCGGGCACGGCGACCGCGTCGACCCCGCGGCCGTCGCCGAGCGCGACTGGGTCGACGCCCCCGTCCACGTCCTCGACGACTCCCTCCTCAACCAGCCGAGCCCAGCGCTCCTCGACGGGGTCGAGCGGCTGGCGCGCCTGCTCCATCCCGAGGCGTTTTCGGTCGCCGGCGCCGACGACCGACCATGACGACCCTGCGAGTCGGCGTCGGCAGCGGCAACCCGGTGAAGCGGCGCGCGGTCGAACTGGCCCTCGGATCGGCGGCGGACGCCGACCTCCCCGGCGCCCCGACTGGCGTCGCGATCGAATCGGTTCCCGTCGACTCCGGCGTGAGCGAGCAGCCGACGGGCCACGCGGAGACGATTTCGGGCGCCGAGAACCGGGCGGCCGCGGTCCTCGAAACGGACTCGGAGACCGGGCCGGCGTACGACCTCGGCGTCGGCGTCGAGGGCGGCGTCGCGGGGTTCGACGGGACCGACGGCCGCTACCTGATCATGT
>NZ_NEWI01000220.1:0-3370 GCF_002135005.1 Halorubrum sp. SD612
CGGGTTGGGCGGGCTCACGTACGTCGGAATGTCGGTCGGAATCGGCACCGTGGCGGGCAACGGGATGGAGCTGGTCGGGCTCCGCTACGGCGGCTGGATCGGCACCACGGCGTTGCTCGTCGGGTTCATGGGCGACGTCGCCGGCGCGTCGCGCCGCGCCATCGCGGGCGTGATGATCGCCGACGCGCTGATGATCGCGTTCGGGGCCGGCGCGGTCGTCGCCGGGGGGACGCTCAGGTGGGCGCTGTTCGGCGTCTCGGCGCTGTTCCACCTCTCGCTGTTCGTCTACCTGTACGTGGTGTTCCCGCGGTCAGTGCCCGACGACCCGATGCAGCGGGGGCTGTTCAGCCTGCTCAAGAACCACGTCGGGCTCCTCTGGCTGGCGTACCCGTTCGTCTGGCTGATGGGCCCGTCGGGGATCGGGTTCACCGGCGCGGTGGGCGTCGCGCTGACGTACGCGTTCCTCGACGTGTTGGCGAAGGTGCCGTACGTCTACTTCTTCTACGCGCGGCGGCAGGCGTTCACGGACGTGGTGTCCGCCGCGGCCGCGGACCGCGACGACGCGGCCCCGTCGCTCGGCGACGAGACGCCGACCGGGGCCGACTGAGGCCTCGCGGGCCTCCCGCCCGCCGACCGGGTCGAGGCGACCCCCGACGACGGCGACCGCAGAGAGGTACGTTTTAGGCGACTGCGACGGACCCAGCGGTATGGAACGCGTAGCGATCGTCGGCGCGTCGATGACCCGGTTCGGGCAGCGCGACGCCTGGGTGCGGGAGCTGCTGGCGGAGGCGGGCGCGGCCGCGCTCGACGACGCCGGCGTCGACGGCGACGACCTCGATCACCTGTACGTCTCGAACATGGCCAGCGGCGAGTTCGAGGGCCAGACCGGCGTCCCGAACGCGCTCGCCCACGACCTGGCGGCCACCCCCGCCTACACCGCGCGGATCGATCAGACCTCCTCGTCGGGCGGCGCGGGCGTGTACGCCGCGTGGCAGTCGGTCGCCTCCGGCGCGAGCGACCTCACCATGCTCGTCGGCGGCGAGAAGATGACCCACCGGTCGACCGCGGAGGCGACGGACGTGATCGCGTCGCTCACGCACCCGGTGGAGTACAAACAGGGCGTGACGCTCCCCTCGTTCGCGGGGCTCACCGCCCGCCTCTACCTCGACACCTACGACGCGCCCCGCGAGAGCCTCGGGAAGGTCGCGGTGAAGAACCACAGGAACGGCGTGGACAACCCCCACGCGCAGTTCCGGAAGGAGGTCGACCTCGACACGGTCCTCGACTCGCCGATAGTCGCCGACCCGCTCCGACTGTACGACTTCTGTCCGATCACGGACGGCTCCGCGGCGCTCGTGTTCTGTCCCGAGTCGGTCGCCGAGGAGTACGCGCCCGACGGGAACTACGCCGTAATCAGCGGCATCGGCGGCGCGACCGACACCCACGTCGTCCACGAGCGCGCGGACCCGACGACGATGGGCGGCGTGGCCGACTCCTCCGATATCGCATACGAGATGGCCGGGGTCGGCCCGGACGACGTCGACGTGGCGGAGCTCCACGACATGTTCACGATCCTGGAGTTCCTCCAGAGCGAAGACCTCGGCTTCTTCGAGAAGGGCGAGGGGTGGAAGGCGGTCGAAGAGGGCGTCACCGACCGCGACGGCGACCTCCCGATCAACACCTCGGGCGGGCTCAAGTCGAAGGGCCACCCGCTCGGGGCCAGCGGCGTCGCGCAGGTGTACGAGATAGTCAAGCAGGTCACGGGCGACGCCGGCCCGCGACAGGTCGAGGCCGACACGGGCCTCGCCTGTAACGTCGGCGGGTTCGGGAACTGCGTGACCACGACGATTCTGGAGGGAAGCCAATGAGCGAGAACGATACGGCCGAGGCCGACGAGGGGGAGAGCACGGAACCGACCTTCGAGGCGGCGGAGTACGCGGACGGCACCGTCACCTACCCGCCCCACACCGTGGGCCCGAACGGCGCCGAGCGCGTCGGGACGGTCGACCTCCGCGAGCGCGAGGGTCGGGTCGTCACGTGGACGACCTCGACCGCGACGCCGCCGGGCGTCCGCGAGCCGAACACCCTCGCGATCGTCGAGTTCGAGATGGGCGACGGCTACGACGGGCCGCCGGTCCGCGCGCTCGGACAGGTCGCGGAGCGCGGGGACGGCTCCGGGGAGGCGTTCGGCGTCGACATCGGCGACCGCGTCGAGCCGGTCTACGCCGACGAGCTCCGCGAGCCGGGCGCCGGCATCCGCGAGCCGGAGAGCCAGGACTGGGACGGGTTCCGGTTCCGGCCGGTTGAGTAGGTCGGCGGCGCACCAGCGCGGACTCGCGGCGACTCAGGTCCGGAACCGCGCCGCGTCGGAGTCGGCGAGCGCGCCGAGCCGCTCCTCGCGGACCCCGTCGAGCGTGTACACGTCGGGGCGGTACCGGATCGCCTCGGTCACGCCGTGGACCGCCCTGAGCCGACACCGCACGCGGTCGACGTCGTCACGGTCGAAGTAGTTCGGCGTGAACACCAGCACCGCGTGGGCCGTCTCGCCGAACGCCTCGCGACCGGCGCGGGTCGTGACCTTCGCGTCCCAGAGCCGCCCGGCCGCGACGTCCTCGACCACCGCTTCCCAGAGCTCGTCGACCGTCGCGGCGGGGCGCTCGACGAGCCACTTCCCGCTCAGGTAGGTCGTCTCCAGCGCGAGGCGGTCGGCGTCGCGGACGGTCTCGGGGTCGGCCGGGAGCGCGTCCGCCCGCGCTCGGTCGACCTCCGGTAGGTCCGCCTCGGTCGTCGCGGCCGGCCGCGTCACGTCGTGGTTCGGGAAGTACGCGTCGCGGGCCTGTCGGGGGAACCCGGTCACGTGCTTGACGCGGAGCCAGTGCCGCCCGGACTCCTCTATCGCGGTGGGCGAGCGGTCGGTGACCATGGGATGGGTTCCGCGTCGGCGAGGAAAACGGTCCCGCCGCCGGCGGGGGCGGAAGGACGGCCGACCCGCGGGACTCAGACGGCGCGGTAGTCGCCGAGCCGCGTCCCGTCGAGGAGGTACGCGTCCGCGGCGGGCAGCGCCGCGGGGAGGTACGGCGCGAGGAACGACTGCCCCTTGACGTTCACCCACGTCCCGCCGGACCGCTCGTTGAACGCGGGGAAGACGACGAGTTCGGGCGGGTCGGACCCGTCCCGCTCGTTTCCGCCGCCTTCCGCGAACGCCGCGGGATCGACTTCGCCGCGAAGCCACGCGCGCTCGACGCGCGATCCGCCGACCGCGTCCTCCAGTCGGACCTGCGGGTGCTCGTGGCCGGTACAGATCACGTCGCCGTCGAGGAGGTCCGGGTCCGGCCACGTGTGGCCGTTGCCGACGGCGACACCGGCTCCC
>NZ_NEWI01000221.1:0-3332 GCF_002135005.1 Halorubrum sp. SD612
CCGAGGGGTGGGTGCCGACGGAGACGTACCCGGACTTCGAGGCGGCGGTCGTCGACGCCGTCGGCGACCACGTCGAGGTCGAGGAGCTCGAACGCGCCTCGTTCACCCCCGACGGCGACCACCACACCGAGCGGGTCGACGGCGAGGGAGGCGGCTCCGCAGACGAGGGCGCCGCGAGCGCGGAACGCGAGACGGAAACGGCGGTCGCCACCGACGGCGGCCACGCGGCGCACGGCACCGACGACCCGCCGGTCGTCCAGGACAACGGGAGCGCCGCCGGTCCGTTCCAACTGCTCGTTCAGGCGTTCGGGCGGCCGAAGTACTCCGAGTTCGACCCGACGCTCCTCGTCTTCCTCACGTTCCCGGCGATGTTCGGGTTCATGATCGGCGACGTGGGGTACGGCGTCCTCTACGCCGCCATCGGGTTCTTCATGTACTCGAACTACGAGGGCGCGTTCCGCGAGCTGGGCTCCGTCGCGATGTGGGCCGGCGGCTTCACGATACTGTTCGGGATCTACTTCGGTATCGACGTGTTCGGCTACCACGCCTACCAGCTGCTCGGCGTCCACTGGCCGGTCGAAGGCAAGGGGCTCTCGCCCGCCGACCTCAACTGGGGGCTCTCCTTCCTCGTGGTCAGCGTGGTGTTCGGGATCGTCCACCTGAACGTCGGCCACGTCCTCTCGTTCGTGAGCACCTACCGGCAGCACGACCTGAAACACGCGCTCTACGAGGGCGGCTCGTGGCTGCTGATCCTCAACGGCGCGTGGATCTGGATCTTCAGCGGGGTGTTCCCCAACGCGAAGCCCGACTTCCTGTTCGAGGCGGTCTCCGTGCTCACGTTCGGCGCGGTCTCGTTCAGCGGGTTCCCGGCCCTGGTCGGCTGGGCCGGCGCCGCGGCCGCCGGGCTGGGGCTCGTCCTGCTCGGGATCGGCGAGCCGCCGGAGCTCGCGGAGTTCCTCTCGCCCATCGTCAACGTCATCTCGTACGCCCGGATCATGGCCGTCCTGCTCGCGAAGGGCGGGATGGCGCTCGCGGTCAACCTGCTCGCGTTCGGCGCGTACATCGACGGCGGCGGCGACGGGAGCTTCCACTTCATCTTCACGCCGAGCTACCTCGCCGAGGTCCAGAACACCGCCGACTACGAGCTCGTCTTCGCGGGGCTGACGACCGCGTTCGAGCCGAGCGCCGTCGGCGTGATCGCCGTCGCCGGGGGGGTCGCCGTGGCGCTCGTCGGCCACCTCGTCGTCCTGCTGCTCGGCGTCACCTCCGCCGGCATCCAGGCGGTCCGTCTCGAGTACGTCGAGTTCTTCGGGACGTTCTACGAGGGCGGCGGTCGCGCGTACCTGCCGTTCGGTCGCCACCGGCAGTACACGCGCGACGACTGACCGGTCCGCTTCCCGGCCCCTCGTCCGCTCGGTCTCGCCCCGTTACGCCCGATTTCCCGGCAAACGAGTCGGGTTTCTAACCGCGATAGCCGCCGCTATCCCGGCCGTTCTCCCCGAATCCGTTCGGTCGTTTTGGGAAGCTTTATGACTCCTCTGGGGGCAAATAGCAACCGTTCGGAGACGAGCAACAGCAACTACTACCAATGTTTGAAGCTACCAACGAACTCGGGAACCTCGTACTGTCGACCGGTGGAACGCTGACCGACCCCAGTGCCGCGGCGGCGCTGGCCGTCGGGCTCGCGGCGCTGGGCGCCGGCTACGCGGAGCGCGGTATCGGGTCGGCCGCCGTCGGCGCGATGGCCGAGGACGACGACCTCTTCGTCAACGGGCTCATCCTGACGGTCCTTCCCGAGACGATCGTCATCCTCGCGCTCGTCGTCGTCTTCATCGTCGGGTAACTCTCCAGCGTTTTTCAACCAATGAGTTTGGAAACCGTCGTTGAGGACGTTGAAGATGAGGCCCGCGCGCGTGCGGAGGAGATCCGCGAGCAGGCCGAGGCGGAGGCCGACGAGCTCGTCGCCGACGCCGAGGCCGACGCGGAGCGAATCCGCGAGGAGCGGCTCGCCGAGGTCGAGAGCCAGATCGACCAGGAGCGCGAGCAGACGCTCTCCTCGGCGAAGCTCGAGGCCAAACAGGAGCGGCTCGGCGCCCGTCGCGACGTCTTGGAAGACGTCCGCGACGACGTCGAGGCGGCGATAGCCGCCCTCGACGGCGGCGACCGCCGCGAGCTCACCGAGGCCTTGCTCGACGCGACGCTCGCGGAGTTCGACGACGACGAGGACGTCGCCGTCTACACCCGCGCCGAGGACGTCGAGCTGCTCGAAGAGCTCGTCGCGGACCGCAACGCCGAGGTCGACGGCGAAGTCGACTGCCTCGGCGGCGTCGTCGCCGAGAGCGACACCTCCCGCGTTCGCGTGAACAACACGTTCGACTCGGTCCTGGAGTCCGTCTGGGACGACGAGTTGAAGAACATCTCGGAGCGGCTGTTCGACCAATGAGCGCCGCCGGCAGCCCGAACCCCGAGTACGTCGTCGCGCGGGTTCGCGCCCGCCGCGGCAGCCTCTACGGGGACGAGGAGTACCGGAAGCTCACCCGGATGGGCCCGGCGGAGATCGCCCGGTTCATGGAGGAGTCGAGCTACGGCGAGGAGATCAACGCGCTCGGCAGTCGCCACGGCGGCGTGGACCTGATCGAGTACGCGTTGAACCGCAACCTCGCCGAGCAGTTCGACGCCATCCTCGACTGGAGCGAGGGGTCGCTGTACGACCTCATCGCCCGGTACCTCCGGAAGTTCGACGCCTGGAACGTGAAGACGGTCATCCGGGGGGTCTACACCGACGCGGAGCAGTCGGCCGTCGAGGTCGACCTGATCCGGGCCGGCGAGTTCGACGACCGCCGGATCCGCCGACTGTTAGAGGCGGACTCGATCGACGCCGTGATCGAGGTCCTCGAGGACACGATCTACGGGGACCCGCTGCGGGAGGCGTACGCTGAGTACGAGGAGACGAACGTGCTGGTGCCCTTGGAGAACGCGGTCGACCGCGCGTTCTACGAGCGGCTCCTCTCCGGGCTCGGCGGCGACGAGCCGACCCGGCAGTACGAGTCGTTCCTCGTGGCGGAGGTCGACTTCCGGAACGCGACGAACGCGCTCCGGCTCGCCCGCTCGGGCGCCGACATCGACCCCGCGGCGTACTTCATCGAGGGCGGCGACCTGTTCACCCGGTCGTCGCTCGCGCGGCTGGCGCAGAACCTCGACGAGTTGGTCGAGTACATCGGCGACAGCCAGTACGGCGACGAGCTCGGCCCCGCGCTGCGCGAGCTCGAGGAGGCGGACAGCCTCATCGCGTTCGAACACGCGATCGACGCCGCGCTGTTGGCGTACGGCGA
>NZ_NEWI01000222.1:0-3288 GCF_002135005.1 Halorubrum sp. SD612
TCGTCGAGCTCGGCGGCACCTGCTCCGGCTGCGGTATCTCGAACATCACCGCCGACAACATCCGCCGCGACCTCATCATGGACTTCGACGAGGTCGACAACGTGACGGTGCGGACCGCCTCCTCCGGTGACAACGGCGCCTCGACCGTCGAGGGCGGCCGCGGCGGCGAGCTGAAACACGAGACCGAGTCCGCGAACCACTTCTGAATCCGGCGCGGCGGAGGGCGTCCGCCGCGTCTCTACTCTTCTCTTCTCTACAACGGCGTGAACGGCAGCGACGCGAGCGTGTCGGCGTCGTAGGCGAGCGCGTCCGCCTGCGACGTTCCCTCCGGCGTGATCAGGTCGATCACGCTCGGCGCGTTCTCGACCGCGCCCTCCTTCGCGCCGCCGAAGACGAACCCGCCGGCGTCGACCTGAACGTCGCGGAACGATCCGAAGTTCTCCGAGCCGACGATCGGGAGGACTTCCCAGTCGGAGATGTCGGCTCCGCCGAGCGCCGTCTTCGGAATCGAGACGACCGCCACGTTTGCGCCGAAGCTGGCGAACGCGGTCGGCGAGCCGAGCCCGTTCCCTTCGGCGTCGACGATCCCGGTGCTGAAGCCGCTCGCGTCGACTCGGTACTGCCACGGCTCGGCGAACTCGGCGGTGATCCCGAGGCCGCCGAGCTCGGTCGTCCGGCCCCCGTCGGCCGACGGATCGCGCAGGTAGACGGCGAAGTAGTGCGGCGAGAACGTCCCGCCGAACGCGTCGTACAGGCTCTCCACCTCGAACGCGAACCGGTACTCCTCGTCCGTCTCCAAGACGCGGAACGAACGCAGGTCGAACGCGCCGTCCCGGAACGCGCCGTCCGTCGGGTAGACGTACTCGCCGGGGCCGTCGTCGTCCCCCTGCGGGTCGGTGAACTCGCTAACGACGTCCCCGGGCGCGACCGTGACGGTCGCCGACGCCAGCTCGGTGCCGCCGTCGGCCTCGCGGACGACGACGTCGAACGTCCCGATCCGCGAGATGCTGAACCCGAGGTCAACCGTCGCGTCAGTCGAATTCGGAGGCAGTCGGACGTTGTCGAGCGCGGCGACCTCCCCGTCGACGTCGATCTCGACGGTCGTCCCGCCCACGAAAGCGGCGTCGTTTGACCCCGTCGCGCTGACGAACGACTCACCCAGGTCGGCCTCTTCGGCGATCGACACCGAGAACGTCTGCTCCGGGCGCTCGTACTCGGGGAGCCGGCTGATCTCGCGACCGCGGGCCGGACGCAGTTTGACTGCGGTCCCGCCGCTCGGCGCCAGCGACGCGAGCAGGGTCGTGCTCGGCGTGACGACCGCCTCGTCGATGCGGACGCCGGTCGGGTCGCGATCGACGCCCGCGCCGACCGCGTCCGAGTAGACCTCCGCGACGTACTTCGGGCCGCTTCGGCCGTTGCCGCGACCGTTTCCGTTCCCGTTGCCGCGACCGTTTCCGTTCCCGTTGCCGCGACCGTTCCCGCGCCCCGGCGCGTCGCCGGAGTTACCGGGCGCGAGGAAGTCGAGCGGTACGTCGACCGCGCGACCGTCCCCGTCCGTCATCACGCCGACGTACCACTCGTCGCCGCTGCGGCGGGCGATCGCGAGGTAGTCGCCGATCGCGGAGCCGACGACGCGCGTCTCGTCCCAGCCGGCCGCCGGGACCGACTCGATGAACGCGAACTCGGGCTCCGCGTCGAAGTTCTCGTTCTCGGGCGTGTACCCCTCGTACTCGGCCGGGACCGGCGACGGCTCGCCGGGTTCGGTGACGGCGACCGCGTTGAGGTTGAAACCCCCCACGTCGCCGCTGAACCCGCCGTCGCCCGACTCGTAGTCGAGTTCGACCGCGACCTCGTTGTCCCCCGCGTCGAGTTCGACCGGCGTCGTGAACACCTGCCAGTCGTCCCAGTAGTCGGTGAACGACGGCTCGATGGTCTCCCGCGCGCCGTTGACGCGCAGGGTCGCTCGCGGACCGCCGGCGTCGATCACGCGGCCCGCGTTCTCCTCGGCGTCGCTCGCGTACCGGAGGTGGAGGTCGTACGTCCCGGCGCTCGGCACGTCTTCGACCGCGAACGACACCGACGACCCGCTGGGCGCGCGGTTGGGGTCGACCGCGACGAAGTTGGTGCCGAACGCGTCCCGCCACGAGTCGTCGGTGACGAGCCCGTCGAGGTCGCCGGCGGCGGCCTGGAGCGCCTCGCCGACTCCGAACGTCTCGTCGATATACCCCTCGATCCGGTCGGCGGCCATCTGGAGGCCGCTGAGGTACGTCGGGTACATCGCGAGCTGCTTCGCCCGCGTCGTCTGGATCTGGTCGCCGCGGTCGTCGCCGAAGGTGATGTCGAAGATGCCCGGCTGGTAGCTCACCGGGCCGGCGAGGTTCCGCGTGAACGGGAGGGTGACGTGGTGGTCGCGGCCGACGTTCGAGCCGAGCTGGCCGAACCCGTCGTACTCCTGCGCCTTCACGACCTCGCGGTTCGCCACGTTCGGGTAGGTGCGGATCTCGCCGGTCGGCTTGATCCCCTCGTGGATCTCCAGTAGCTGGCGGTTCGCGGCCGCCTCGCGGATCGCGAGCCGGTGGTGGTTCACCGCGAGCTGGTTGTGCTGGTTGTGGGTCGGCTCGGCGCCGTCGCCGTCGATGCCGAGTCCGGGGTCGGAGACGTACCCGTTCTTGATCGAGTTGATCCCCTCGTCGTCGTAGCCCGCGAACACGTCCTCGTCGAGGATGGCGGACTCGTACCCCGGAATGTTGCCCGCGGTCTCGTTGTGGATCGTCATCTCGACCGGCTCGGGGAGGTCGGCGCCGTAGCCGGTCACCTCCGGCACGTCGAAGTCCGGGTAGGAGTCGCCGACGCCGAAGCCGAACCCGGTGCCGTCGCCGGGGTAGGTGCTCCAGCCCTCGTTCCACCCCTCGACGAGCACGCTGTCGATCCCGTTCTCGCCCGCGAAGCGCATGTAGCGCTTCATCCGCTCGGTCCGCGCCCCGTGGACGTACGCGGCGGGGTTCCCGCCGCCGCCCGCGACCTCGTCGTCGGTCTTGTACTCCCAGTTCGCCCGCCCCGCGATCATCGTCCACCAGATGCCGACGTACTTGCGGGGCTCGATCCAGTCGGTGTCGGGGGCGCTCCCCGCGGTCGGCAGCGCGGACTCGTCGAGCGGGTCCGCGAGCAGCGGGACGAGCTGCGACTCGATCAGCTCGCCCGGCCGGTCGACGACCTGTATCGTCCGCCACGGCGTCGCGGCCGGGAGGTCGAGCGAGGCCCGCGACCCGTCGGGCAGCGGCGTGAGCT
>NZ_NEWI01000223.1:0-528 GCF_002135005.1 Halorubrum sp. SD612
ACGTCGTGGAGGCGGCCGCGTCGTTCGTCGAGGACCACGAGTACGGCTCCGCGACGACCGACCCGTACGAGTACGCGTTCGAGACGTACGACCGCGTGCGCGAGCGGATCGCGGCGTTCGTCGGCGCCGACCCAGAAGAGATCGCGCTCACGGAGAGCACGACCGACGGGATCAACCGCGTCGCCGGCGCGATCGACTGGGAGCCCGGCGACGTGGTCGTCCGGACCGACCTCGAACACCCGGCCGGCGTCCTCCCGTGGAAGCGCCTCGAACGCGAGGGCGTCGAGGTGCGCGTCCTGGAGACGGAGGCGGGTCGCGTCGACCGCGACGAGTACGCGGAGGCGGTCGAAGGCGCCCGCCTCGTCTGCTTCAGCGCGATCACGTGGACGCACGGCACCCGCCTCCCGGTCGCCGACCTCGTCGAGGTCGCGAACGAGGCCGGCGCGTTCACCCTCGTCGACGCGGTCCAGTCGCCCGGACAGGTCGCGGTGGACGTAGAGGAAGCCGGCGCCCCACGGGCCGAGCGTC
>NZ_NEWI01000223.1:538-3277 GCF_002135005.1 Halorubrum sp. SD612
GGGCGTCCTGCGCGTGGGTGGGTACGAGCCGGGCGTGGCGTGTCCCCCGCGTCGACGGGAGCCAGTGGCACGGACGGTGCGCGGTGGACGAGCCGGAGGGGGGCGCCGACGCGGTCGCGGCCGCCGGCCACAAGTGGACGCTCGGCCCGTGGGGCGCCGGCTTCCTCTACGTCGACCGCGACGCCGCGGCCGACCTCGAACCGCGCGCCGTCGGCTACCGGGGGGTCGAGGACCCGACCGGCGACGAGATCGAGTTCAAGCCCGCGGCGGGGCGGTTCGAGATCGGGACGACGACGGCCGCGGCGCACGTCGGCCTCGTCGAGGCGCTCGACGCGGTCGACGCCGTCGGTCTCGACGCGATCGAGTCGCGGATCGAGTCGCTGACCGACCGCCTCAAGGACGGCGTCCCGGAGGACCGACTGCGCAGCCCGCGAGAGTACGAGTCGGGCCTCGTCACGATCGACGTCGACGACCCGGAGGCGACCGTCGAGCGGCTCGGGGAGCGGGACATCGTCGTGCGGTCGCTGCCGCATCCGAACGGGATCCGGGCGTCCGTCCACGCCGTCTCGACCGAGGCCGAGATCGACCGGCTCGTCGAGGCGCTGGAACCGGAGTGGTGAGGCGGGGCGGAGCGAGACGCGGCGGCCCGGGGCAGCTCGACCGCCGTCGCGAGGGACGCCCGTGCCGCGCGATCGGACGCGTTTTGTCACTCCGCGCGCAAGACCGGGCATGGGATTCCACACGTTCGACGCCGAGGGCGCTGACCGCTTGGAGCGACCGGCGGTGCGGTATCGCTGGGTGTCCGCCGAGGAGCTGATCGGTCCGTTCGCGGCGGACGCGTTCGGCGTCCTCGCGGACCTGGGAAGCGGCACCGGCTTCTACACCGACGACGTCGCCGAGCACGCCGAGACCGTCTACGGCGTCGACGTTCAGTCCGAGATGCACGGGTACTACCGCGAGAAGGGCGTCCCCGACAACGTCGACCTCGTCGCGAGCGACGTGTCGGACCTCCCGTTCGCGGACGGCGATCTCGACGGGGCGTTCTCGACGATGACGTACCACGAGTTCGCCAGCCCGGAGGCGATCGACGAGATCGCCCGCGTCCTCCGCTCGGACGGGCGGCTCGTCGTCTTCGACTGGTCGGCAGACGGCGACGGCGAGCACGGGCCGCCGGTCGACGAGCGCTTTTCCGTGAGCGACGCGCGCGACGCGCTCGCGGAGGCCGGGTTCGACGTCGAGCGCGCCGAGACGCGGACGGAGACGTTCGCGCTCGTCGCGCGAGCGCCGTAGGCGACGGCTCCCGACGGCGGCATCGAGCGGTCCGAAGCGGCGCAAACCCGCCCCAGAGGGTCCGATTCGAACGTTCGTGAAGAAATACCGTTAGGTGCGTTCGGCCCGTAGGCGAGGTATGTCCGTTCGCCACCGGTCGGTCGCCGTCACCGCGCTCGCGCTGCTCGCGACGCTCGCCGCGCGGCCGGTCGCGGCCCACGTCGACTACGTCACCGAGGACTCGGGCGACCCCCTCGACGCGGTCGCGTTCGTCGCCGAGGTGCTCTCGGACCCGTTCAACGCGGCGCTGTTCGCGGGGTCCGGGCTCCTCGCCGTCGCCGGGCTCGCCGCGTACCTCTGGGTGCGACCCACGATCGTCGACATCGTCGTGCTCCGGGAGAAACTCGCCGGCTACGGCGACCTCGTCCCGTGGATGCTCCGGCTCGCCGTCGGGCTCCCCCTCGTCGGCGCCGGCTTCCAGGGGTACCTGTTCGCGCCGACGCTCGCGTTCGAACCGGCGACGAGCCCGCTCCTCCGCGTGCTCTTCATCGGGCTCGGCTTCTTCACTCTCTTCGGGCTCGCGACGCGGATCGCGTCGGTCGTCGGCCTGCTGACGTACGCGTGGGTGTTCGTCGCCGTCGACCCGCTCGTCGTCCTCGCGGTCGAGTACGTCCCGGTGTTCCTCGCGCTGCTGATACTCGGCGGCGGGCGCCCGAGCGCCGACGACATGCTGCTGGCGGTGGCGAGTACGCCCGGCTCGTACTACGGGCGGATCGACCCCGTCCACCACCTGAAGTCGTTCCTCGACGAGTCGACGGCCCCGCTGCGGCGGTACGTGCCGACGGTGCTTCGCGTCGGGATGGGCGTCTCGTTCGTCTACCTCGGGCTGATCCAGAAGCTCGCCGACCCGGCGAGCGCGCTACGGGTCGTCGAGAAGTACGACCTCACCGCTGTCGTCCCGGTCGACCCGGGGCTGTGGGTCGTCGGCGCCGGAGTGACCGAGGTCGCCGTGGGGCTCGCGCTTGTCGCCGGCCTCTTCACCCGCGGCGCGGCCGCGCTCTCCTTCGTGCTGTTCACGACGACGCTGTTCGGGCTCCCGGACGACCCGGTCCTCGCCCACGTGGCGCTGTTCGGTCTCGCGTCCGCCGTCTTCACGCTCGGGTCCGGCCCCGTCGCGTTCGACCGCTGGTTCGGTCGCCCGGCGCTCGACCGCGACGAGGAGCCGGTCGCGGCGGCCGACTGAGGTCGGTCGGCTTCTCGCCGCCGCCGACGGCGGCCGACCGCGCCCCCGCCGGGAGTTTTTAAGTCGCTCTCTCGCGGTGAGGGTAGTATGCGAGTGGACCTCGGCAACGCCCTGGGGACGACCCCCGGGCTCACGACGGCAACGCTGGACAGACTCGACGACCGCGTCGCGGCCGCGCACGAGCGGATCGCGGCCGCGACGCGGTCGTCGAGTCTGTCCAGCGTTGC
>NZ_NEWI01000224.1:0-3217 GCF_002135005.1 Halorubrum sp. SD612
TGCTCGGCGTCGAGCCGGCGCAACAGCGCGGTGTCCGCGAACGTCAGCGCCAGCACGAGGACTATCGGCGCGAGGAACAGCCCGTGGAAGCCGAACACGACAGGACCGAGGATGTACGCGAGCATGAGCAGCCCGACGTGCGTCGTCTTGCCGCTGAAGTACGGCCGGAGGACGATGTCCGGGATTGTGTCGACGACCACGACGGCGACGGCGAGGAACCCGGCGACGTACGCGAGCAGCTCGAGTTCGCCGTCGAGCGCGATCGGTATCGACATCGCCGCCGCGATCGGGATGTAGACGATCTTCATCCCGATCACGGGGATCAGGCTGGCGACGCCGGTGAGCGCGCCCGAGAGCGTCGGGTACGGGATCTCGACCGCGCCGGGGGCGACCGCGTTGTACCCGAGGTAGGTGACGACCGCGATGACCGAGATGGCGATGACGTTGAGCAGGTTCCCGTACAGCACCGCCTCCAGCTCGTCGTCTGCGGTCTCGAGGTACTCGCGGACGACCGCGTCGTCGTCGAAGGAGAGCAGCCAGTCGTGGAACTTGGAGCCGTCGATGAGCAGGTAGTAGGTGACGACGACGGTGATGAGGAGGTTCAGGGCGAGCCCGGACACCGTGCTGGCCAGCAGCGACGCCTGCTCGGAGACGAGCTCGATGAGCGGGTCGAACTGCCCCGAGCGGTACGCCGCGAGCAGCTCGTCCATCGTCGGGTTCGACAGCTCCGCGAGGTCGCCGACCACCGAGTTCTCCGCGCCGATGGTGTCGGTCACCGGGTAGGTCTCGATGAACCGCCGCGCCTCCAAGATCAGCAGGACCAGCGTGTAGCTCACGAGCCCGATGAGCGGGACGCCGATGACCGACAGCGACACCGCCGCGCGCACCCGGGCCGGCAGCCGGAAGCGTTCGAGCCGGTGGTAGAAGCGCCGCGTCGAGTAGTAGAGGAAGACGGCGACCGTGAGCGGGGCGACGAACCGGTAGGCCACGTAGCCGGCGACGAGCGCGACCGCGAGGCCGAAGAGGGCGACGACGAACCGCTTTTCGTCCATGGGCCACGGTCGCCATCGTCTGACATAAACCATGGTGGTCGTTGCGGCCGACGCCGCCGCGACGGGCCCGCGACCGCGGTCGCGCCGATCCCAAAGCCCCTAACGGCGGGGGGTGAAGGGTGACGCATGACCGACATTCACCCGGACCAGCGCGTCGCCGTGCTGGCGGACTCGCAGAACCTGTACCACTCGGCACAGAGCGTCTACTCGCGGAACATCGACTACTCCGGCCTGCTCGACGCCGCCGTGGCGGACCGGTCGCTGGTGCGCGCCATCGCGTACGTGATCCGCGCCGACTCCCCGGAGGAGGAGAGCTTCTTCGAGGCGCTCCGCGACATCGGCTTCGAGACGAAGATCAAGGAGATCAAGACGTTCGCCGACGGCTCGAAGAAGGCCGACTGGGACCTCGGGATGAGCCTCGACGCCGTCTCCCTGGCGAGCCACGTCGACACCGTCGTCCTCTGTACCGGCGACGGCGACTTCGCGCGGCTCTGCTCGCACCTCCGCCACGAGGGCGTCCGCGTGGAGGCGATGGGGTTCGGCAACTCCGCCGCCGACGAGCTGATCGAGGCCGCCGACGACTTCGTCGACCTCGCCGAGGAGGAGGAGACGTTCCTGCTTTAAACGCGACGGCGGCGACGCGCGCCGATGCGGACGGCTACCCGAGGAGCGACGCGACCGCGTCCTCGACGGCCGCCGCGGCCGCCTCGACCTCGCGGACCCGCACGTACTCCCGCTTCGCGTGCGCGACTGCGCCCGACTCGTCCGCGGGGTCGCCGGGGCCGAACACGACCGTCGGCGCCGGCGCGAAGTAGGAGGCCTCCGTCGCGGCGCCGAACGGGCGGGCGTCGCCGCCGCGCCCGCTCGGGAGGCCGACCGCGTCGCCCGCCTCGCGCGCCGCGGCCGCCACGGTTCGGACGAGCTCGTGGTCCGGGTCCGTCGCGAACGCCTCCAGGAACGGCGACTCGCGGTCGGTGAGCGCGACGTCGGCGTCGACGCCGTCGTCGGCCGCGCCGGTCGACAGCGACTCCCGCACCGCCTCGCCCAGCGACGACCGGAACTCCTCGGCGGTCTCCGGCGGGACGCTCCGCCGGTCGACGGTGATCGCGCAGTCCGCCGGCACCTGATTGGTGGCCGCGCCCCCCTCGATCACCGTGGCGGTGAGCTTCGGCGGGCCGAGCTGCGGGTGGGCGTCGCCCCCCTCGTCGAACGTCCGGATCGCCGCGAGCGCGTCCTCCGCGGCCGCGACCGCGTTCGCGCCGGCGAACTCCGCGGCGTGCGCCGCGGTTCCGGACAGCTCGACCGTCCCCTGAAACCGCCCCTTCGCGGCCGTACACGCGTCGAGGCCGGTCGGCTCGCCGACGAGGAACAGGTCGCCGTCGAGCCGGTCGTCGGTCCCCGGAAGCCGCCCGGTCAGCGCGGCCGCGCCGAGCGACAGCGCCTCCTCGTCGGGCGTGAGCGCGAGCGTGAGCCGCCCGCGGTCCGGATCGGCGGCGAGGAAGGCGTTTACGAGCGCCGCGAGCGGCCCCTTCGCGTCGCAGGCGCCGCGCCCGCGGACCACCGCTTCGGCCTCGCCTCCGGCGCTCGCGTTCGGCGCCGCCGCCCGCTCGCCGTCGCGCGCCGCGCCGCGCTCGAACGGGACGTGCGGCGTCACCGTGTCGAGGTGCGTGTTCAACACGAGATGCGGGCCCGCCTCGGGCGCCGGGGAGCGCTTCTCCGCGAGGACGCAGCCGTCCGCGACGACCGCGGGGTCGGCGCCTCGGTCGTCCAGCAGGTCGACGACGAGCTCGCGCATCTCGTCGGGCGACTCGTGAGAGGGGATCCGTACCGCCTCTTCGAGGAACGAGACCGGATCGAATGCGGAGCCGCGGTCCGGGTCCGGGCCGGTTCCCTCGCTCATCGCGGGTCGGCGGGGAGCGTCCCCGAGAACTCGTGGGCCACGGGGCCTGCGAGCGTGGCGTGGCCCGCGTCGGGGGCCGTTATCTCCAGTTCGCCGCCCGGCGGACGGCTCACGGCCGACTCGCCCTCGATCAGCCCCAGCCGGCGGGCGGCCGCGACGACCGCGACCGCGCCGGTGCCGCAGGAGCGCGTCTCGCCCTCGACGCCGCGCTCGAAGGTGCGCTGGTCGAGGACCGCGGGGCCGTCGCCGGACCCGTCGTCGACGA
>NZ_NEWI01000225.1:0-3193 GCF_002135005.1 Halorubrum sp. SD612
GAGTTGTTCATCCCCTGGAAGACGATCTCGTCCTCGACGGGGTCCCAGCTGAACACCTCGCGGGTGACGACCCCCTCCATCTCCTTCGAGTACCCCTCGATCTCCTGGACGCTCGTCACGCGGCGCAACACCTGATCGCCCTGTTTCACGCGGTTCTGGAACAGCGCCACGTCGGCGTTGTCCATGAACGTCTCGGGGACGTTGATCGGCTCGGAGGTGAACCGCTGGATCATCGAGACGATGTCGGACGCGTGGAACGTCAGCATGACCGGGTGACCGGTCTGGGCGGCCTGGAACGCCATGCGCCCCTCGGCGCCGCGGACCTCGCCCACGATGATGTAGTCGGGGCGCGACCGCAGCGCCGCGGCGACGAGGTCGAACATGTCGACGTCGGAGGAGCCCTCGCCGCCGCCCTCACGGGTCAGCAGCTGCTGCCAAGTGCTGTGCGGCGGGATGACCTCGGCGGTGTCCTCCGCGGTGTAGATCTTCGAGTCGTCCGGGATGTACGAGAGGATGGCGTTCAGCGTCGTCGTCTTCCCGGACGCCGTCTCCCCGACCACGAAGACGGTCTGCTCGTTCTCCAGACAGAGCCAGAGGTACGCCGCCAGCTCCGGCGAGAGCGTCCCCCAGTTGGTGATCTGGTTGATCGACAGCGGCACCTCCTCGCCCTGCCGGATCGTGAGCGAGGAGCCCTTCAGCGACACGTCGTCGGAGTAGATGATGTTGATACGCGACCCGTCCGGCAGCGTGGAGTCGACGATGGGGTCCGAGTCGGAGAGCGGGTCGCCGATCCGCTCGCCCATGTTGCGCAGCCAGTTGTCGAACTCCTGGGGCGTGCCGAAGTCGACGGTCGTCTCCAGCATGCCGAACGTGCCGTGGTCGACGTGGCACTCCTTGGGGCCGATGACGTGGATGTCCTCGTTGGCCGGGTCGCGCATCACCGGTTCGAGCGGCCCCAGCCCGACGATGTCGCGGTTGAGCCGGTAGCGGATGTTCTCGTACGTCTCCTCGGTGACCGACAGCTTCCCGAAGTTCTTCAGCTTCGAGAGCCCGCGGCGCCAGCCGGAGGCGGTGTCGTCGACGTGGGTCACCTCCTCTAGCAGCTCCTCGATGAGGTCGTCGTACTCCGCCTCGTTCTCCGGCGCGGTGTGCTGGCCGCTCACGGTGAGCAGCCGGTTTTTCACCTCGTTGAGGATCTCCGCCTGCGGGCCGGAGACCTCCGGCTCGATGGCGTAGTACTTCGTGTCCTGCCCGAGGTCGCCGTAGATGTGGCTGTAGATGGGGCCGCCGACCGGGTAGATGACGTTCGGCCGAGCCGACTCGTACTCGTCTTTCGGCTCCTCGATGAACTGCGGGAACTCCCCGGTGATCTGTTTGAACTCTCGGAGGTGCTCCCGGAGGTGCGGCCGCCGCATGGCCGCCTGTCGGAGCTCTTCCGACGGTTTCGCGGTGCCGTGTTCGGTCATGTCCTACACCCGGTCGTCGCGGTGGTCGCGTACCCGGTCGCGGTGGTCGCGGTCCGCGGGCGCGGACCGGCTGTGCGTCGGCGGGTCATGTGTCAGGCGACGCTGCGGCTCTCGATGACGATTCCGGTTCCGGAACGGACCGAGAACCCGATCGTGTCGCCGACCTGTTCGCCCATGCCCGCGAAGCGCTTCACGTTGATCTGGCGGCGGATGTCGTTGCCGACCTCGATCATCTCCAGCTGGAGGAACACGTCGGCGATGGAGCGGAACGGGCCGATGGCGTCGTCGTCGACCGCCGAGGGGTCGACGGTGAGCACCACCACCTTCCCCTGCGAGATGATCTCGCGGAAGAACGAGATGATCTCCAGGGCGGCCTGTCGCTCCTCGTTCTTCCGGACCAAGGCCTCGAAGGTGGGGTCGTTCCGGAAGATGGCGTCGAACGTGTCGAGGAAGACGACGTCGGAGTTCCACATCGCCTCGGCCTCCATCAGCCGCTTGAGCAGCTCCTTCCGCTCGCCGTCGCCGTCGGAGAAGGCGCCGCCGGAGTCGAAGTCGGCGTGGAGGAAGAGCAGCTCCTCCTGTAAGAGGGGCTTCACCATGTCGTACTCCAGCGAGTGCATCTGGTCGATGAACCCGCGGACGGTGAGCTCCGTCGACATCATCGTCACGGAGGCGCCCTCCTGGACGAGCCCGTAGGCGAACCGCTGCGAGATGGCGCTTTTTCCCGCGCCGTAGTCGCCCTCCATGAGGACGATGCTGCCGCGAGGGATGCCGCCGCCCAACTCCTTGTTGAGCCGGTCGCGGTCGCCGAGGCCCAGCGAGAGGAGGTTGTCGTGAGGCATCTCAGTTACTCCCCTCCACGCGGAACTGGAACAGCTCCTCGTCGCCGTTGACGGTGATGAACACCCGGTGGTCGCCGTCGACGAGCCCCCCGTTCACGCCGTCGATGTCGTTTACGCTGATCGTGAGCCGGAGCACGTCGCCGCGCCCCCACGCGTTCGCGCCGTCGGCGGAGACCAGCGTGCCGGAGAGCGCGCCGGGCCGGACGTAGGAGCCGTCGAAGACGACGTCGAGGTCCGACCCGTCGGGCGCGAGCCGATAGGTGCCGGTGTTCTTTATCAGCAGCGTCACGTTCTCGCTGCTCGCGTTGTACACCCCCGCGCTGGGGTCCGAGATGATCGTCACGTCGGTCCGGAGCTGCTCGGTCGCGTCGAGCCCGGCGTCGTCGACGGCCGCGCTCACGCGGTCGACCCCGGTCGTGATCGTGCCGACGACGCCGGCGGCGATCACGAGGCTCGCGATAAAGAGGATGAGATGGGAGACGGGGACGCTGGCCATCTACGCGCCCACCTCCGTCACGGTCGCGGCGTCGCGGACGCCGGACTCGACGACGAGGACGACGCGGGTTCCGTCCCCGACTTCCGTCGCCGTGTCGCCCTGTGCGACCCGCACGGTGAGCGTCTCGTCGCCGAGCCAGAGCGCGGTGTCGGCGTCGCCGTCGACGGTCGTCGACGCGTCCGCTCCGCCCACGTCGACGTACTCGTTGCCGACGACGAGCGTCGCGTCGTCGGCGACGAGGCCGACGGACCCCTCGTTGGTGGCGTTGACCGTGAGGACGCCGGAACTGACGTTGTACGTCGCGTTCGTCACGGAAAAGTCGGTGTTCTGGCGTTCGAGCGCGCGCCCGTTTATCCCGTGCTGGGCGTCGGAGACGCGGTCGAGCCCGT
>NZ_NEWI01000226.1:0-3165 GCF_002135005.1 Halorubrum sp. SD612
TGTCGCGCGCCGAGCGCGTTCGCCTCCAGGGGTACGACCCGTGTAACGCGACGCTGGAGTCGGAGTACTACGCCGAGAAGGACGAGGAGCGGTTCCAGCGCTCGAAGCACCTCCAGTGGCTCTGGCGGCAGTTCGACGCGACGCCGATGGCCGACAACGTCGAGTTCGCGCTCCGCTTCCGCCAGATGCTCGGGGACCACCTCTTCGCCGAGTGCGGGGAGAACTGTCGCTTCTTCAAGGGTATCTCCGTCACCTACGGCCACAACATCGAGGTCGGCGACAACGTCGTGATCCACGACGACGTCCACCTCGACGACCGCGGTCGGCTGACGATCGGCGACCGCGCCTCCATCTCCGACGGGGTCCACCTCTACAGCCACGACCACGACATCGTCGACCAGACCGAGGTCCGGAACTTCCACACGGTCGTCGAGGCGGACGCCCGCGTCACCTACGACGCGATGGTCCGGGCCGGCTGCCGGGTCGGCGAGAACAGCGTCGTCGGCGCGCGGTCGGTCGTTCAGGGCGACGTGCCCGACCACCACGTCGTCGTGGGCTCCCCGGCGCGCTCCGTGCGCGTGAAGCCGGGCTGGGAGGAGGCCGCCGACGATCTGGAGGACGGGCGGCTCCCCGACAACCAAGACGCCCGGGAGATCGAGTACGAACTCCCCGAGGACCTCGAACAGTTCGACGAGTTTCAGCGGGACCTCCGGCCGCCGAACTGAGCTCGCCGACCGCGATCGACTGGGGGTTGGCGAAGGGCGAACGGAGAACGCGACCGCCGCTACTCCTCGGGTTCCTCGACCAGCAGCGTGTTCCGCACCAGCGTGGAGATGCCGCGCCGGAGGCGCTCGGTGACGGCCTGATCGGAGATGTCGAACGAGTCCGCGAGCTCCTGCGTGGATATCTGCCGCGGCAGCGAGTAGTACCCCGCCTCCACGGCGTCCGCGAGCGTCTCGCGCTGCGGCGGCGTCAGCCCGTACCACGGACCGGCGTCGGGCTTCGTGGGGTTGTAGATCCGCTCGACCGACACGTCGATGTTCTCCTCGGTGTAGTAGTCCTGAAACGCCGAGAGCGCCTCGTGGGTCGGGAACCTGAGTTCGAGTCCCCAGACGTCGGCGTCGCCGGTCGCGTCGAGCAGCGCGGCATCGAGATCGAGAAACGTCCGTAGCAGCGAGGCGTCGGACGGGTCCCAGTCCAGCGAGTACAGCGATTCGTCTCCGTGGGTGTCGACGAGCCGGATGTCGTTGACTGAGGGATGGCCGCGGACCGAGCGCTCGAAGCTCTCCCGCGCGTCGTTCCGGATCCGGACGAACGGGGTGGGCCGCCCGCCTAGCGGTACCATCGTCTCCAGCGAGATCCGTGTGGGCCCCTCCACCCGGAGTATCTGCCCCAGTTCGAACGCCGCAGACGGGATAGTCACCTCAGCGATAACGCTCATCAGATACGCCTCCGTTCTGCCGCAACCCCGTTAAATACTCGGTAGCGATCCTCCCGCGCCAGCTATCTAACTTGGTGTACCATGCTTTTCGGTAGTGTTATGCCGTGCGGATTCGTATCGGGGGACGTAGAGGCACATGACTGCGGGCCCCATTTGTTTGCGTGGCGCTGCGTTCGACGCCGCGACGACGCCGTATCGCAGTCGGACGCGTTTCCTACCATGACAACCGACTCATCCGACGACGAGATATCAAGCAAAAAGGAGTTCGAGGCCGCCCTCGGTCGAGTACTTCTCGCCGCCCTCGAAAACGACGTCGACCCCCGCGGAACGTGGGAGTACCGCACCGACGGTACCGGTTCCGACATGGAAGTCATGGTGGTCGAGCTAGCGGACTGACCGGTCCGAGGGCGTTCTCTCCCGGAGTTCGGTTCGAACCGCGTCTCGACCGACTCGAAAGGCTCCCGAGCGCGCGAGAGCGGTATCGCACGACTGGCCCTCGCGGCCACGATAGACGCGTGGTATCACTCCCCAGTATCGTTATCAGTCAGTAGCGCGTATCCCAGCGTGGTGTTGTACGCATGACAGGAAAGGAGATACTGATGATCGTCGGCGACTTCGGCGAGGACTACGAGATCATGGTACCGTTTCAGGCGCTTCAGGCGGTCGGCCACGAGGTCCACGCCGTCTGTCCGGAGAAGGAGGGCGGCGAGGCGGTCAAGACCGCGATCCACGACTTCCGCGGCGACCAGACGTACCTGGAGACCCGCGGCCACGACTTCGAGCTCACCCACGGGTTCGACGAGGTCGACCCGGCCGACTACGACGCCCTGGTCGTCCCCGGCGGGCGCGCCCCCGAGTACCTCCGCGGCTACGACGAGGTGCTCGACGCGGTGCGACACTTCTTCGAGGCCGACAAGCCGGTCGCGTCGATCTGCCACGGCCCGCAGATCCTCGCGGCGGCGGGCGTCCTCGACGGCTACGAGCTGACGGCGTACCCCGCCGTCAGGCCCGAGGTCGAGGCCGCCGGCTGCTCGTGGGTCGACGGCGTGACGACCGACGGGAACCTCGTCACCGGGCAGGCGTGGCCCGATCACCCCGAGTGGATCGCGGAGTTCCTCGACCTCCTCGGGACCGAGATCGAACACGAGGGGACCGCCGCGACGGCGGACTGATCCGTCCGGAGCCCTCGTTTTTTAATGACCGGTCCGCACGCCGTCGCCGTCAACGTCGCCGCCAACACGAACGAGCCGGGGTTCCGCGGGCCGGTCTACCCCGACGGCACCTTCGCGTACGTCCCGATCCCGGAGTCGGCCGCGACGCTCCCGCGCGAGGGCGTCCCGGCCGACGAGCCGGTGCCGACGTACGGGGACCTCGACCTCCCGTTCGCGGTGCCGACGGACCTGCGCGGGGCGCCGGTCCACGCCGACCCCGAGTTCCCGGGCGTTCACGGCCGCGAGCGCGCGACCTACGGCGACCCGTACGGCGTGAAGGCCGGCCGGATCGCCGACCTCGACCCCGGCGACTGGCTCCTCTTTTACGCGACGCTGACGCTCCGGCCGCACGACTGGGCGGGGCCGGGCGAGGAGCGCCCCGGCGGCGCGGGCGCGGACGACCGCGACGGGGCGTGGCTCCGCGAGCGCGGGGTCGACGTCGACGCCGACCTCGCGCCCGACTGGGGGGCGTACCTCTTCGCCGGGATGCGGGTCGAGCGGGTGCTCTCGGGC
>NZ_NEWI01000227.1:0-3139 GCF_002135005.1 Halorubrum sp. SD612
GTCCCGAACTGGTCGCCTCCCGGAGCCGGATCGTCGACGGGGTCGGCCCGACCGACGCGGACCTCCTGTTCGTCGGCGAGGGGCCGGGCGCCACCGAGGACGAGGAGGGGGAGCCGTTCGTCGGGCGGTCGGGCGACGTGCTCGACGAGGCGCTTCGAGACGCGGGGCTCGCCCGCGCGGACGTGCGGATCACGAACTGCGTCCGGTGCCGACCGCCCGACAACCGCGACCCGACGACGGAGGAGCTGGCGAACTGCCGCGGCCACCTCGAAACGGAGATCGAGCGGCTCGACCCCGCGCTGATCGTGACCCTCGGAAAGGTGCCGAGCGAACACCTCCTCGACCGGTCGGTGGCGATCACGGCGGCGTCCGCGGGGTCGACGCCGACGGCGCGGACGAACCGGGGGGCGCCCGAGCCCGGCGCCTCGTCGTCCGGGTCCGACGGGTCGACCGGGACGCGCGGCGGCAGCGACCGGTACGTCGCGAGCCGGTCGGCGAGCGCGTCGCCGTCGAACGCGTCCCGGAGCGCCGGTTCGAGCCCGGGGCTGGCCTCGTAGCTCACGGCGTAAGCGGGGCGGTCGAGCGCCTCGGCGAGCCGGTCGAGGTCGAGGAGGTTGAACCACGCGGGCGCGACGCCGGCGCAGGCGACGTGGCGGACGTCCTCGCGGCCGAGCGCGCGCCAGCAGTCGATCACGGCGTCGGTCGCGTCCGTCCCGCCGACGGTACAGGTCGCGAACGCGAAGCCGTCAGGCGTCCCGTCGGCGCGGACGACGACGCCGGCCGCGTAGCTCGCGTCGCGGGCGTCGGAGAAGGCGACGCCGAGCGTACGGCTCGGCGGGGTCACCTAGGCGTCCTCGGACTTGATCTCCTGGAGCCGGTCGAGAAGCTCGTCGTTGGAGGCGCCGGGCTCGTAGTCGACGGACCCCTCGTGGGTCTCCTGGGCAGCCCGGACGCCGTCGTCGTCGTCGAAGTCCGCGTCCAGGTCTTGGTTCTCCTGTTCGGACTCGTCGTAGCTGCCGAAGCCCATCTGTGCGTGACACTAACAGGGGGCGCCTGATAAATCTACGGCCGACGGGGTCCTGCGGCCGCGAACGGCGCCGAGCGCCGTTCGCGCGGAGCGACTGTACCCTTTTGTCGCTCCGCGAGCGAGTACGGGCATGGAGCCGATCACCGTCACCGCGGACGCGGAGGAGTTCACCTGCAACGCGTACCTCGTCGTGGGGGACGCGACGACGCTCGTCGACGCCGGAACGATGCCGGGCGTGGACGACGCCATCGCCGAGGCGCTCGACGACGCGGGCGCCGACGGCCTCGACCGCGTGGTCCTCACGCACCAGCACCGCGACCACGTGGGCGAGCTCGACGCCGTCGTCGACCGGTTCGACCCGCGCGTGTTCGCGTACGCGGACCACCCGCACCGCGACGTGGCGCTCTCGGACGGCAACGAGATACTCGTCGGCGACGAGCCCTGCGAGGTCGTCTACACCCCCGGACACGCCGACGACCACGTCTCGCTCGTCGGCGAGGAGCGGCTCTACTCCGGCGACGTGGTCGTCTACAGCGACGGCGCGTTCTCGGACGGCTCGTTCGGCCGCACCGACATGGCCGGCCAGTCGCGCGAGCGCCTGATCGAGAGCCTCCGCGAGATCCTCGACCGACTGCCCGACACCGTCGAGGCCATGTTCCCCGGTCACGGCGACGTCTACCGCGCCGCGGACGGGCCGGACACCGTCCGCGAGGTGATCGAGCGCGCGACTGAGCGCGCCGAGCGCGGAGAGCCGAAGTATCCCGACGAGTGAGCGCGACCCGGATTCAAAAGCGAGCGTCGGCGAGACCGACCGCCCACGTCGGCGCGCCGCCGAGGCTGGGGAGGGACGAGGCACACGCGCGGCTGGCCGTCGAACGGAGGATTCGCGAGAAGGGCCGAGACCGGCCCGGAGCCGACCGGATTACGCCGCGCGGCGCTCGGTCGCCTTCGGGCGGAGCTTGGTGTAGCCGCACTTGCGGCAGCGCTCGGCCTCGGAGGCGTTGCGGGCGTTACAGCGCATACAGATCTGTCTGTCGAGCATGCGGCGCTCGGCGGCGTCGAACTTGGCCATGCCGCTACTGAGCGGGCGGTGCTGTAAAAGGTTGCGAGACGGCGCGGCGGAACGACTGCGTGGCGGGCGCGGCCGTCAGGCGCCGGCTTCGGTGAGCGCGGCCTCGATGTCCTCGCGCTGGGTGACGCCGACGAAGCGGTCGACGACGCCGTCGTCGTTCTCGACGATGAGCGTCGGCAGCGAGCGGACCTGGTACTGGTTCGCGACGTCCTGCTCCTCGTCGACGTCGACCTTCTGGAGCTCGAACGCGTCGCCGAGGTCCTCCTGAATCTCCTCCAGGATGGGGTCTTGGGTCTTACACGGGCCGCACCACTCGGCGTGGAAATCCAGCAGTCGGACGGTCATAGTCGGCGACAACTATCCCCGGGCCGCGCATAAGGGTTTCCCACTCGTGTGCGCTCGCGGTCCGCGCGAACCGCCGACGGCGCCGCGGAGACGCCCGTACGGACGCGGGCTCGCGAACGAAACGTTTAGAACGCGGCGCCGCCGAGGACGGGACATGAGTGGCTCCAACTCCGGCGGGCTGATGTCCAGCGCGGGACTGGTCCGCTACTTCGAGAACGAGGACCGGAACGCCATCGCGATCAACCCCAAGACGGTCCTCGCGTTCTGCGTCCTCTTCGGCGTGTTCGTCCAGATCCTCTCGCTGACGGTCGCGTAGGCCGCGCCGGCCGCGTTTTTCCGGTCCCCAGACGCCGCCGCGTAGCGCGCCCTTTTTCCACGCGCCCGCCCCACCGATCCGTATGAAAGCAGGCGTCATCGCCGTCCAGGGCGACGTGGCCGAGCACGCCGCCGCCGTCCGCAACGCCGCGGCCGCCCACGACGAGCCCGCCGAGGTCGTCGAGATCCGGGAGGCCGGGATCGTGCCCGACTGCGACGTCCTCCTGATGCCGGGCGGGGAGTCGACGACCATCTCGCGGCTGATCCACCGGGAGGGGATCGCCGCCGAGATCGAAGCACACGTCGCGAGCGGGACGCCCGTGCTGGCCACCCACGCCGGCCCCCTCGTCGGCCCGACCGACGCCGACGCCGCCCGGGTC
>NZ_NEWI01000228.1:0-3129 GCF_002135005.1 Halorubrum sp. SD612
GTATAAGGGCCAGAGGTGGCGTGGCGCCACGCGCCACGGACAGCCGGCGGCGAAGCCGCCGGCGAAACCGCAGCGAGGGAGCAAACGGAGTGAGCGACCGAGTGAGGCGCGCAACGAGCGTGCGCCGCCCTCGCGACTGGGGCTTTGGAGGAGTTCACCGCCGATTCGTGATCAACTATTTATAAGCGAGCGGCTGGGACTTTAGAGGAGTCCGCCGCCGAGCCGCAGTCAACGAATTATAACCGAACACCGGAAGCGTCGTTTGCGTCCCGATCGGCTCCGTCCTATTCGCTCCGCGCCTTTTAATCGCCTCGCCCGCGAGTCCCGACGTAATGACCGGGATCCGGGTGCTCAGCTACAACGTCCGCTACGCCAACCGGGGCGACCACCACGACGCCTGGCACGACCGCCGGGACGCCGTCGGGCGACTCGTGCGGTTCCACCGGCCCGACGTCGCCGCGTTCCAGGAGCCGCTCCCCGAGCAGCGCGACGACCTCCGCGAGCGGCTCCCGGGGTACGAGTTCGTCGGTCGGGGCCGCGAGGCGGGCGGCGAGGGCGAGGGGTGTCCGATCGCGGTGCGGAGCGACCGCTGGGAAGTCACCGAGAGCGACACGTTCTGGCTCTCGGAAACCCCCGACAAGCCCTCGACCGGCTGGGACGCCTCCTACCCCAGAATCGCGACGTGGGCGCGGGTCCGCACCGTCGACGGCGACGCGGAGCTGCTCGTCGTCAACACGCACTTCGACCACGTCAGCGCGCACGCCCGCCGCGAGTCCGCCCGCCTGCTCCGCGAGCGGGTGCCGGAGACAGCGGCTGCGGACGAGGGCGACTCCGACGAGACGCCCCCGGTCGTGCTCGTCGGCGACCTCAACTGTACGCCGGGGTCGGAGCCGCACCGGGTCCTCGTCGGGGACGAGTCCGGCACGAGAGAGGGCGCTACTACGGGTGACACCCTCTCGCTCCGCGACGCCGCTCCCGCCGCCGACCTCCGGCACGGCCCGGAGACGAGCCTCACCGACTTCGCTCGCCTCATCGACGGCCGCCGGATCGACCACGCGCTCGTCTCGCCCGAAGTCGCGGTCGACGCGTTCGCGACGCTCACGGACCGCGACGACCGCGGGCGATACCCCTCCGACCACCTGCCGATCCTCGCGCGGCTGTCGATGTAGGGAGCGGCCGCTACTCCGCGTCGGTGTTGTCGGCCTCCGTGTCGGCGTCGCCGGTTTCCGTACCGGCGTCGTCGGCCTCCGCGTCGTCTTCGGTGTCCTCCTCTTCGGCGTACTTCTCCAAGATGGTCTCGTAGCCGCGCTTTGCGGTCTCGTACGTCTCGCGGAGGTCGGCCACCGGAGTCTCGCTCGCGTCGACCCGGAGGTCGTTGTAGTACGGGTCGTCCGCCTCTTCCTCCGTGTTCCGTACGAGCAGCGCGGCGGACTGGACTTCGAGGTCCTCGCGCTTGTCGCCGCCCGCGGCGTGGCCCGCCGCGAGGGCGTCGATCAGTCGCTCGGCGAGCGGCGCGTCGCCGTGCGCGTCGGACTCGTAGGCGGCCGCGGTGTCCTCGATCACGTCCTCGCCGGTGAGCAGGTTGCCCGCGACGGTGTAGTTCTGTCCCTCGCGGTGACCGTACCAGTCGTTGCACTCGTCGCCGGAGAACGCGAACGTCTCGTCGGCGTCGACGCCGTGGAGCTGGCGCTGTGCGCTCCCCTCGTCGGCGTTTAAAAGCGCCTCCAGCGCGTCGTCGACCGCGAGCCCGTCGCCGAGGTACTCGATCCCCTTCCGTCCCAGTTCGACGTTGACGAGCGACTGGGTCGCCACCGCCCCGTCCGACGACGCGAAGGGGCACAGCGTGCCCACGCCCGGCAGCCGGGTGGTGACCGCCACGCCGAACCGGAGCTGGTCGCCGCCGTCCTCGTCGGTGTACCGCTCGCGAACGCAGATGCTGAACGTCACAGGGGTACTGAGAGGGCGTCCAGCAAAAGGGTGGGTTCCGGGGGCGAGCTTTCCGGTTCTCGCCGCGGCGGACCGCCGCCCGGGCGACGCGAGGGGGAAGCGACGCCGCCGGCGCGCGCGAGCGATCCGCGGGGGCCCCGGAACCCCTCCCGCCGTCGATCTCACGAGCCCGGCATAAGCCCGACTGACGGACCGTCGGCGAACCGGCCGGATCCGACGATGGCGGCGCCGCCGGACCGCCCTCGTTGCGTGTCAACGGGCGACATACTTATCCGTGGCAATCCCTCCCACATATATAGCCTCGGATACGGGCGAAGCGATCACCGACGCCGGTGCGCACCCGGACGACGCGCCGCTCGCGGTTCGACGAGCCGTCGACACGCGCACGGAGAGCGGCAGCTCCGGCCGTCGCGTCGCCGATCCCGGTCTCCGAGCGAACGTGATACGATGGCAGACCGACACACGCTCGAACGGCTCAGCGAGGAGTACCAGACCGACGTCCCGGACGATCTCAGAGCGGCGCGGTCGTTCGACTGGTACCTCGACGCGCTGTACGACGACCCCGAGATCGCACGGAACGCGCACCAGCGCGTCGCGGACATGTTCGACCACTACGGGACTCGCTACAACGAGGAACACGGCGTCGTCGAGTACGCGCTCGCCGGGGAGGACCCGCTCCACGACGGCGAGAACGTCTTCTACGGCCGCGAGGTCCACGAGGCGATCCACGAGTTCGTCAACAAGGTGAAGTCCGGCGCCCGCGGGCTCGGACCCGAGAAGCGGATCAAGCTCCTCTTGGGGCCGGTCGGCTCCGGGAAGTCCCACTTCGACTGGCTCGTGCGCCGCTACTTCGAGGCGTACACCCGCGAGGACGCCGGGCGGATGTACACCTTCCGCTGGGTCGACCTCTGTTCGGTGATCGACGACCAGGACCCCGACGACGACGTCGTCCGCTCGCCGATGAACCAGGACCCGCTCGTCCTCCTCCCGCGGCCCCAGCGAGAGGCGGTGATCGAGGACCTCAACGAGCGGCTCGACGCCCCCTACACGCTTCGGAACGAACAGCACCCCGACCCGGCCGCCGAGCTATAACCGAACGAGCTGCCCGACCAACCACACGACGATCTCGCCGCCCGCCTCGACGACAACGCACAGGGCGCCGCACTACCCCCCAGCGGAAAC